>JBJTVI010000227.1:0-7557 GCA_046081145.1 Rubrivivax sp. | reverse complement strand
CCGGGCTCGACGCTGAGCCCGGCCTGACGGTGGTGGAGGTGATGAAGGCCGCGGCAGCCGGCCACCTGCGCGGCCTGTACGTGATGGGCGAAAACCCCGCCATGAGCGACCCCGACGCCAACCACGCCCGCGCGGCGATGGCGCGCCTGGAGATGCTCGTGGTGCAGGACCTCTTCCTCACCGAGACGGCCAGCCTGGCCGACGTGGTGCTGCCGGCCTCGGCCTTCCACGAGAAGCTGGGCACCTTCACCAACACCGACCGCCTGGTGCAGCTGGCGCGGCCCGTGCTGCCGCTGCCCTGCCAGGCGCGGCAGGACTTGTGGATCGTCATCGCGATGGCGCGCGAGCTGGGCCTGGACTGGAGCGGCTACGGCGCCGAACCCACCGACTGCACCCACGCCGTGCCGCACGTGTTCGAGGAGATGCGCCAGGTGATGCCCAGCATCGCCGGCATCTCGTGGCCCCGGATGGCGGCCGAGGGTGCTGTTACCTACCCGTGCGCCCACGAGGAGGACCCGGGCGAAGTCGTCGTCTTCACCGACCACTTCCCGACGGCCAGCGGCCGTGCGCGCTTCGTGCCGGCCGACATCGTGCCCGCGGCCGAGCGGCCCGATGCCGAGTACCCGCTGGTGCTCATCACGGGGCGCCAGCTCGAGCACTGGCACACCGGCAGCATGACGCGCCGCAGCGGCGTGCTCGATACCCTCGAGCCCGATCCCGTGGCGCTGCTGCACCCGCTCGAGCTCGAGCGCCTGGGCCTGGTGCCGGGCGACCTGCTCACGCTCGAGACGCGCCGCGGCCAGGTGAGCCTGTGGGCGCGCGCCGATGCCACCACGCCCGAGGGCACGGTCTTCGTGGCCTTCTGCTGGGCCGAGGCGGCCATCAACCGCCTCACGAACGCCGCGCTCGACCCGGTGGCCAAGATCCCCGAGTTCAAGTACTGCGCGGCGCGCGTGCGGGCCGGGGGCGTGGCGCCCGAGGCGGGCAGCCTGGGTGGGGGAAGGATCCTGCAGGTCGAGCTCGCGTAGCCGAGGGCTCGACCGGATCCCGAGGCCGGCGTGCCGGGGCGGCCGCGCCAGCCCCCAGCCTGTCGCGCGGGGGGCGTCTGCGGTCAGCTGACCACAGCCAGCAGCACGTCCGAAGCCTTGACGAGCGCCGTGACCGGTGCGCCCGTCTCGAGGCCAAGTTCGTCGAGCGCGTGCTGCGTGACGATGGCCACCACCTGCAGCCCGCTGGCCGTCTGGACCGCGACCTCGGCGTTCACGGTCCCGAGTTGCACACGCTGCACTTGGCCGTCCAGGCGGTTGCCGGCCGAGAGCCGCGCGCCCTCCAGGCCCGTGGCCAGCAGCACGGCCGGGGCCTTGACGAGCGCGATCACCGGGGTGCCCGGTCGCAGGGCCAGCGCCTGCGTGCTCTCGTGCGTGATGACGGCGCGCAGTGACTCGCCGCCGGGCAGTGTCACCTCCACTTCGTCGTTGACGGCGCCCGCGCGCAGCGCGCTTACGGTCCCCAGCCACTGGTTGCGCGCACTCGTCTTCACGTTCAGCACCTCCAGCAGCGACAGCTCACGGTCCAGGTCCATCGCCTGCCGGGCCAGATGCTGCACGAAGCGCTGGTGCAGCGCGTCGAGCTGTTCGAAGCGTGCCACCAGCCGCTGCCCATGCTCGGTCAGGCGCGTGGAGCCCCCGCCGCGCCCGCCCGTGGTGCGTTCGACCAGCGGCCGGCCGGCCAGGGTGTTCATGGCGTCGATGGCATCCCACGCGGCCTTGTAGCTCATGCCAAAGGCGCGCGCGGCCTGCGTGATCGAGCCGTGCTCGGCCACCGCGCGTAACAGGCCCACGCGGCCGTGGCCGCCCAGGGACTGGCCACCGGCCGTGATCCTCAGCGAGCCGCCGAGTTCGAGCGGGGGTGGGGGGCGCCGGCCCGGCATGGTGTGCGGCTTTCAGGCCCGCGCCACGCGCCCGGCTTCGATCTCCACCACCTCCTGCGCGAGGGCCCGCACGTCGTCGTCGTCGTGCGTGATGAGCAGAAGTGGCAGGGCGAGTGCTTCCTGCAGCGCGCGCAGCTCCTCGCGCAGGCGCTGGCGCAGCGCCTTGTCCAGGGAGGAGAAGGGCTCGTCGAGCAACAAGGCCGACGGCTCGTGCACGAGGGCCCGCGCGAGCGCGGTGCGCTGGCGCTGCCCGCCCGAGAGCTGGTGCGGGTAGTGGCCGGCCACGCTTTGCAGCTGCAGCTGCTCGATCCAGCGTTCGGCCTGCGGTGCCGGCGTGCCGCGCCCCGGGTTGCGCCAGCCCGGCTGCAGCGCAAAAGCGATGTTCTGCCGCACCGTGAGGTGCGGGAAGAGGGCGTAGTCCTGGAACACGTAGCCGATGCGGCGCTGCTGCGGGGAAAGCCGCAGCCGGGTTGCCGTGTCGAGAAAGGTCTGCCCCGCCACGCTCACGCGGCCCGCATCGGGCTGCGTGATGCCCGCGATCATGCGCAGCGTCTGCGTCTTGCCGGCCCCCGAGGGCCCGTGCAGCACCACGCGTCGCGCCGCGCAGCGAAAGTGCAGGTCGAGCTCGAAGCGCTGGGCGTCCTGCCGCAGCGTCTTGCGCAGGGACACGTCCCAGGTCGGGGTCTCCGTTGCGGGGGCACGGGGCCCGGGCGCGGGGGCGGCGTGCTCGGGTAGGGCGCATTCGGAGGGCTGCCCCGCAATGGCCGAGTGCGTCATGTTCAAGTCCTGCTCCTCATCCACGCGCCGCCACGCTCCCGGGGGCCAGGCGCCCGGCGCTCAGTAGCACGGCCAGGCAGGTGAGCGAGGTCACGGCCACGAGGAAGTGGGCGGTGGCGTCCTGCCCCGCCTGCACGGCCTCGTAGACGGCAATGGAGAGCGTCTGCGTCTGGCCCACGATGCTGCCGGCCACCATCAGCGTGGCGCCGAACTCGCCGAGCGCGCGTGCGAAGGACAGCAGCAGGCCCGCGAGGATGCCGCGCCAGGCCAGCGGCAGCGAGACGCGAAAGAACACGCCCCACTCGCCGATGCCCAGCGTGCGCGCGGCATCCTCGAGCTGCGGCTCGACGTTCTCGAAAGCCGCGCGCGCCGCCTTGAAGACGAGCGGAAAGGCCACGACCGCCGCTGCGATCACGGCCGCCTGCCAGGTGAAGACGAGGCGGATGCCGAAGTGCTCGAGCAGGAAGGCGCCCACCACCCCCTGGCTGCCGATCAGCACCAGCAGGTAGTAGCCCAGCACGGTGGGCGGCATCACCATCGGCAGCGTCAGCGCGGCATCGAGCACTTCACGTCCCGGGAAGCGCAGGCGTGCCAGCGCAAAACCTGCCGCCACCCCGAGCACGAGGTTGATGGCCGTGGCCCAGAGCGCCACCTTGAGCGTGAGCGTGAGGGGGATCCAGGCTTCGGGCATGGCGGAAGGGCAGGAGGGCAGGAGGGCAGGAGGGCAGGAGGGCCGTTCAGGGGCGGGTGAACCCGTGTCGCACAAAGACCGTCTGCGCCTCGGGCATGAGGAGGAACTCCAGGAACCTCCCTGCCAGCGCCGGCTGGGGCGCCGCGGCCAGCACGGCCGCCGGGTACAGGATGGGCTTGGATGTCGGCACGGTGAAGGCCACGTGCACCTTTTCGGGCATCACCGCGGCATCGGTGGCGTAGACGAAGCCGGCATCCACCTCCGAGCGGGCCACGTAGTCGAGCGCCTGGCGCACGTGGTGGGCGCCGATCATCTTCGGCCGGATCACGCCCCACAGCCCGGCCGCCTCCAGCGCGCCCTTCGCATAGCGCCCCACCGGCACGCTGGCCGGCAGGCCGATGGCGATGCGCGCATAGCCTGGGCCCGTCAGTTCGCCCAGGCTGCGTGGCGTCTGTGCGCGCCCGGCCGGCACGATGAGCACCAGCGTGTTCGACACCACGGCCTTTCGCTGGCCGGGCCGTACCAGGCCTTGCGCCTGCGCCTGGTCCATCGTCTCGGCGTCGGCACTCACGAGCAGGTCCACCGGCGCGCCGCGTGCCACCTGCGCCAGCAGGGCGCCCGAGGCGCCGAAGTTCAGCCGCACCTTGGTGCCCGGGTGCACGGCCTCGAAGGCCGGTGCGATCTCGCGCAGCGCCTGCGTGAGGCTGGAGGCCGCGGAGACGGTCAGCTCGCCGGCTTGGGCGGCCAGCGTCATGGCGAAGGACAGGCAGATGGCGGTCAGGCGAATCATGAGAACGCGCAGCCAAGGAAAGGGCGGGTGATGCAGATCGTCGAAATATACAAACATATATAGCGGTAGACGCAATCGCTCCAAGCGCGGCATTTGCGACAATCAGGGCTCGGAAGGCACTTTTCCCATCTCCATGAACCGCGCGCAGATCCTTGAACAGCTGGTTCGCGCCAAGCCGCATCTCGGGCGCGAGTTCGGCGTGACGCGGCTGGCCCTGTTCGGCTCCTGTGCCCGGGGTACGGCTCGGCCGGACAGTGACGTCGACGTGCTTGTCGCCTTCTCCGGGCCGGCGACTTCGTCGCGCTACTTCGGTGTTCAGTTCTACCTGGAGGACCTGCTGGGCGCCAGGATCGATCTGGTCACAGAGCCCTCCATGCGCCCGGAGCTGAGGTCGCTCATCGAGGCCGAGGCGGTCAATGTCTGAACATTGACGGGAGTGGCGGTTCTACGTCGAGGACATGCTGGCCTTCGGTGAGAAGGTGCGGGCCTACACGGCAGGCATTGACCTCGACACCTTCATTGCCGACAGCCTTGTCTACGACGCGACGCTTCGCAATCTCGAGTTGATTGGGGAGGCCGCCACCCACGTCCCCGAGGAAGTGCGCGCCGCCCACCCCGAGATACCGTGGCGGATGGTGGTCGCCCTGCGAAACCGGCTCATCCACGCCTATCTTGGGATCGACAACGAGACGCTGTGGAGCGTGATCGTCACCGACGTGCCAGCCCTGCTTCGAGCTCTGCGTATGTTGACCCGAAGATGAGTCGGAAGGCGCGCCGAGCTCTGGCGGTCGCGCCCACGTCGCTCAGTGCTTGTGCCCGCCGCCCGCCGCCTGCCCGGCCAGGGTACGCACCGGCACCTTCACCTCGATGCTCTCGCGTTTGCCACCCGTCTCGACGACGAGGGTCACGGGCACCGTCTTGCCCGGCTCGAGCGGCTGCTTGAGGTCGATCAGCATGATGTGCAGACCCCCGGGCTTGAGCTCCACCGTCTTGCCCGCGGGCAGATCCAGGCCCGGGATGGCGCGCATGCGCATCACGTCGCCTTGCATCAGCATCTCGTGGATCTCCACCACGCCGGCCGCCGGCGAGCTCGCCGACACCAGCCGTGCGGGCTGGGCCGAGGTGATGCGGGCAAACATGCCGGTGCCCTTCTGTTGCGCCACCGTGCCACGCACCCAGGGGTCCTGAACGGTGACCTGGGCCCAGGTGGGCAGCCCGGCGGCGGTCAGGAGGAAGGCGAGGGCGACGAGGTGCGGGCGCATCATGAGGGGGCCGGGAATCGGCTTCGGTGAGGAACCTCTGAATTGTAGGAGCGTCGCCTCGCGTGGGGCCTCCGGGCGGCGGCTGGGTCGGGAAGGCCTCAGCCCTTGCTGGGGCCCGGGCCGCTGCCAGGCTCCATCCTGCCCAGCCGCTCCAACTCCTCGAGCGTGTTGACGTTGAAGAACTCGTCGGCCCGCTCGAACACCACCGTGGCGCAGCGGTGCTGGGCCGTCCAGCGATCGATCTTGCGTTGGCCGCCCTGCAGGAAGGCTTCCAGGCTCGCGCGCAGGCCGGTGCCGAGCAGGCAGAACACGGGCTGCACCTGCACGCGGCCGTCGGCCTCGCGCGTGGCTGCGATGGCCAGTTCGGCACCCTCATCCAGGGCGGCTTGCAGCAGCCGCGCCACGAGGTCCTCCGGAAAGCCGGGCGTGTCGCAAGGCACGGTGGCGAGCCACTTGGTCGAGCAATGCTCCAGCCCCGCCACCATGCCCGCCAGCGGCCCCGGGTGCTCGGGCCAGCTGTCGGGCCACACCGGCACTCCCATGCCTGCATAGGCCTCATGGTTGCGGTTGGCATTGACCATCACCGCCCCCACCTGCGGCCGCAACCGCGTGAGCGCATGCCACGCGAGCGGGCGCCCGGCATGCAGCTGCAGCCCCTTGTCGACCCCGCCCATGCGGCTGCCGCGCCCGCCCGCGAGCACGAGGCCGGTGACCGAAGCGGCGGCAGGGTGTAAGGCTGGCATGTCGGGTGTTTCCCCTTGGTTTGACAACGGATGTGGACACTTCGGCGGCAAATTGTCGCTTGAGCCGGCTCAACCCGGGGGCTGACCCTGATAGGCGGTGCCGGAGCGAAGCATGAGACTCCGCGTTGCGTGCGGCGTGACCGCCGGTGTGCAACCTCGTGCGCCCGGGAAGAGGATGGCCTGGGCAGGAGTCACTCGAACATGGACATGAACCGGAGGCAATTCTTCCGGGTCAGTGGAGCGGGGCTGGTGGGATCCAGCCTCGTGGCGCTCGGCTTCTCGCCCACTGCGGCGCTGGCCGAAACGCGCAACTTCAAGCTGGCCCGGACGACCGAGACCCGCAGCATCTGCCCGTACTGCTCCGTGAGCTGCGGCATGGTGATGTACACGCTCGGCGACAAGGCGAAGAACGTCAAGACGTCCATCATCCACGTCGAGGGCGACCCCGACCACCCGGTGAACCGCGGCACGCTGTGCCCCAAGGGTGCCGGCGTGATGGACATGATCCAGTCGCCCAACCGGGTGAAGGTGCCGCAGGTGCGCGAGCCCGGCACGAACACCTGGAAGAACATCTCCTGGGACGAGGCGCTCACGCGCGTGGCCAAGCACATGAAGGCCGACCGCGATGCGAACCTCGTCAAGGCCAACGACAAGGGCGTGACGGTGAACCGGTGGAACACCACCGGGCTGCTGTGCTCGTCGGCGGCTTCCAACGAGTCCGGTTATCTCACGGTGAAGGTGGCACGCGGCCTGGGAATGGTCGCGATCGATACGCAAGCGCGCATCTGACACGCGCCGACGGTGTCCAGTCTGGGCCCGACTTTCGGTCGCGGAGCGATGACCAACTCGTGGACGGATATCAAGAACACGGATCTGGTCCTGATCATGGGCGGCAATGCCGCCGAAGCCCACCCCTGCGGGTTCAAGTGGGTGACCGAGGCGATGCAGCACCGCAAGGCCAAGCTCGTCGTGGTCGACCCGCGCTTCACGCGCAGCGCGGCGGTGGCGGATTACTACGCGCCCATCCGCGTAGGCACCGACATCGCCTTCCTGGCCGGGGTGATCAACTACCTGCTGAGCAACGAGAAGATCCATCTTGACTACGTCAAGCTGAACACCGACGCCACCTTCCTCGTGAAAGAGGGCTACGGGTTCGAGAACGGCTTCTTCACCGGCTACAACGCCGACAAGCGCAGCTACGACAAGTCGACCTGGGGCTACCAGCTCGGCAAGGACGGCTACGTGCTGACGGACGACACGCTGCAGAACCCGCAGTGCGTCTTCCAGCAGATGAAGAAGCACTACGCGCGCTACACGCCGGAGCTGGTCAGCCAGATCACCGGCACGCCCAAGGACCAGTTCCT
>JBJTVI010000226.1:0-14675 GCA_046081145.1 Rubrivivax sp. | reverse complement strand
TGAGCTACAGCGCCGGGGTGGTCTCGGCCGCGGACCTCTTCGAGGCCTACAACGTGGGGGCGGCGTGCAGCGACTTTCCGCACCTTGCGCTCGACCCGCTCACCTACCCCGAGAACATCTGGCCCGACGGCGTGCCGGGCTTTCGGCCGTCGGTGCAGGCCTGGTTCGACGAGGCAGCGCGCCTGGCGCGGCGGCTCACGCGCATCCTGGCGATGGCCCTGGACCTGCCCGAGCGGCACTTCGAGCCCTTCGAGTACCACTCGATCGACGTGCTGCGCCTGAACCACTACGCGCTGCCCTCGGGCGTGCAGCAGGTGGAGCCCGCCCAGATGGGCATGGGCGCGCACACCGACTACGGCATCGTCACGGTGCTGTGGGCCGACCCCGTCTGGCCGGGCCTGCAGGTGCAGACCCCCGAGGGCGTCTGGATCGAGGCGAGCCCCGCGCCCGGCGCGCTCATGGTCAACCTCGGGGACCTCATGGCGCGCTGGACGGGCGGGCGCTGGGTGTCGAGCCTGCACCGCGTGCCGCCCCCGCTGGACCCACGGGGCCGGGTGGTTCGGCGCCGCTCGGCTGCCTTCTTCCACGATGGCAATGCCGATGCCGTGATCGACACGCTGCCCACCTGCCTGGGCGAGCCTGGCGCCCGGCGCGAGCCCATCACGGTGGCCGAGCACCTACGGCGCAAGCTCGCGGGCTCGCGCGGGCTGGAGCTCAACGCGGGGGCCGAGCAGGAGCGTGCGCGGATCCGGCGCGCTCAGGCCTTGCTGGCGCGCTGAGCGGCCCCGCCGTAGGTCAACCGCGCCCACAATGCCTCCACTGGCCCACGGTCGTACCGCTTGAGCCACCACAGGCTCCACGGCACCTGCACCACAAAGAAGATCAGCAGCGAGAGCCCCAGGCCCGCGGCCGGCCCCACCTGCAGCCACAGCCCGAAGCCCCAGCCGTTGAAGAGCGTGATGCACAGGGCCGTCTGCATCAGGTAGTTGGTCAGCGGCAGGCGGCCTGCAGCCTCGAAGGGCCGAAACAGGCGCCGGCCGCCAGCCGTCTGCGCGACGCGCACGATGACGAGCACGTAGAACACCATCAGCGCCAGTCGCGACACCGAATAGCACAGCCCGCCCAGGACCTTGACGAGCGAGGGCCCGGGCTCGCGGTTGAGCTCGAAGATGATGGTGAAGGCCGCGCCGCAGGCCAGGCCGATGGCAAGCGCCCACCACGTCAGACGGCGGATTTGCGGCAAGAGCTCGGGCACCCGTTGTACCCAGTGCCGGCGCCCGGCCAGCAGCCCGATCATCATGGTCAGGGCCAGCGTCACGTACCACCCGAAGGTTCCCCACAGGTTCCACAGGTCGAAGTACCCGTAGGCCATGACGCGCAGGTTTTCGATTACGGTGTTGAGGAAGCTGCCGGCACCGTAGGCGGCGTTGTTGCTCGCCTCGAAGGCCTGCGCCTGGCCCACGCGCTCGGCCGTGAACGCGGGGGTGACGATGGCCAGGCGCACCAGATTGGCCGCCACCGGGTAGAGCAGGCTGGCACCGATGAGCAGCACGATGCCGCGGTCGCTCACGCGGCGCAGGCCCACGAGCAGCACCATGCCCAGCAGCGCATAGGTGTGCAGCACATCACCCGTCCAGAACACGCAGGCGTGCACGAGGCCGATGGCCAGCAGCACGGCGAGCCGGCGCAGGTACATGCCGGTGGCCGCAGCTGCGTCGCGATCGAGCATGCGCTGGAACTGGATCGTGAAGCCGATGCCGAAGAGCAGCGAGAACAGGCTGTTGAACTTGCCCGAGAACAGCATGTCGCGCACCTGCTCGGCCAGCTGATCCACGGGGCGGGCCCACAGGTGCGAGCCGTCGGCCTCGGCGAAGCCCGAGTAGCTGAACCCGGGCATGTTCATGATGAGGATGCCCATGAGCGCGAAGCCGCGCAGGATGTCGAGCATGGGCAGCCGCTCGGTGGGCGGCAGGGGCTGGGCGTCTGGGGGTGGCATGGCGGGCCCTCGGGCCACGAGTATCGCGCGCATCGACTTGCGCGGGCTTCAGCGCAGCGATACGCCCTTGCCGGCAGCCTCCAGCCGCAAGACGCCCACGCAGCGAGGTGCCACCGGGTCCCCCAGGTTTCAGAGGAGTCGAGCTTGCCCGCGGGCGGGCCGACCTCCAGGTGCTTGACAGACCGCCAAGTACTTTGTAAATTAAAGTACCTTGTTTCATTTGATGGAGTTCGCCGCGGCCGACACCCCCCACACCCCTCAGGAAGACCTCGCCTTCCTGCGCCAGTTGGCCGCCGCCGGCCAGGAGGCCCCCCTGATGGCCGGCCCCTACCTCATCGCAGGCGGGAGCTGGTTTGCCGCCGCGAGCCTGATCCAGTGGCCCATGCTGCGCGAGTGGCTCGGGCTCGGGTTCGGCCCGGCCATGCTGGCCTGGCTGGTCGCCGCGGCGGGTTTTGCTGTGCATCTCACCGTGCTCATCCGGCGCGACCGCCACCGGGCCGAGAACTCCGCCAACCGCGCCGTCAACGCCGCCTGGTTTGGCGCGGGCCTGGGGATCTTCGCCTTCTTGCTGGGCGTGGCCGTCATGGCCCACCAGCGTAGCGATGGCTTCGTGTTGAACACCATCAGCCTGCAGGTGCTCACGGTCTACGGGATCGCGTGGGTCATCGCTGCGGCCGCCACGGGGCGGGGCTGGTTGAAGGCCAATGCGTTTTTCGCGCTGCTCACCGTGCCCGTGCTCGGCGCCTTCGCGGGCACGGGCCAGGAGTACCTCGTCTATGCGATTGCGCTGGTGCTCACCGCCGTCGTGCCGGGCGTGCGGCTGTCGCGCCTGGCGCGCCTGGTCCAGCCGGGCCGGGCCTGAAGCCATGGCGGCGTTCAACATCCACGCCCTGGACGACGTCATCCACGGGCGCATCCGGCTGGGCGTGATGGCCTACCTCGTGGGTGCGCAGACGGCCGACTTCAACGCTCTGAAGGCACAGCTGGACACCACCGACGGTAACCTCTCGGTGCACCTGCGCAAGCTCGAGGAGGCCGCCTACGTGGCCATCGAGAAGTCGTTTCGGGGGCGCAAGCCGGTGACGGCGGTGAGCCTGACACCGCTCGGGCGGGAGGCCTTCGACCAGTACCTGGGCGCGCTCTCGGGGTTGATCGGCAAGCGCTGACGGGCCATGACCTTGACTCACGTCAAGGCGGGCCCGGTGCCCGGGCGCGACATTGCCTTCGCGCGGCAGCCATCGCCGCAGGAGGAGAACCAGCATGGAGCGTCTGACGAGCTTGACCCGCGTGACCCCTGCGCCGGAGCCCATCGGCCCGGAATCCGGTGTGGCCGATGGGCGTGCGGCGCCCCGAACGGGCTCGCAGTGGCCCGCCGGATCGAGCGCCAACCTTGCGGATGCCCAAGGGCTGGCGCGCCAACAGTGGGAAAACTGGCACGCGCGGCTGCTGGCCGCCATTGCTGCCGAGCGCGAGGCCTGTGCGCGGCTGGCCGAGCGCTTCGATGCCTCGCGGCTGGCGGTGGCCATTCGTTCGCGCGGCGAGCTCTCAACCCAGGCTCGGGCCCTGAACGACTGGGCGGAGAGCCACCTTTCCCGCTACGGCATCCCCTGGCCGGGCGAGAACATGGACCGGTAGCGCGAGCCGGCTGCGGCGTTCAGCCGGTGTGGTCGCTTGACACGCCGGCCGAAAGGCTCGACAACGGCGCGTTCGACGCAGCCTGAGGAGAGCGCACATGAGCTGGATTCGCCTGGCGAGCCTGTCGGCCTGGGTGCTGGCGGGATGCGCGGCTCTCGGGCCCTCCTCCGCGCCTTCGGCGCTGCCGCCCATGAGCGTGCCGGCCGACAACGCGATGACGCCGGAGAAGGTGGCGCTGGGCCGGCAGCTCTTCATCGACACCCGGTTGTCGGGCAGCGGCAAGATGGCCTGCCAGAGCTGCCACTACCGCCACCTGGGCTGGACGGATGCGCAGGTGCTGTCCCGTCGCGACGACGGGCAGCTCAACACGCGCCACACGCCCACCCTCTACAACGTGGGCCACCAGAGCGTGTGGTACTGGGACGGTCGCGCCACCACGCTGGAGGGGCAGATCCTGGCGGCGTGGCG
Organism: Rubrivivax sp.; assembly: GCA_046081145.1. Classification (GTDB taxonomy): domain Bacteria; phylum Pseudomonadota; class Gammaproteobacteria; order Burkholderiales; family Burkholderiaceae_C; genus Rubrivivax. The sequence continues at coordinate 10,576 of JBJTVI010000226.1, read as the reverse complement.
CGGGCAGACAGGTGCCGACCCGGCCAAGGTGGCCGCGCTGCTCAACACCGTGCCGGGATACCGCAGCCAGTTCCAGGCCGTCTTCGGGGGCGAGGCCACGCCCGATGCGGTGGTCAAGGCACTCGGCGCCTTCATGCGCTCGCTCAACAGCGACAACTCCCCCTGGGACCGCCACCAGCGTGGCGAGCGCGGCGCGGTCTCGCAGGCAGCCATCGAAGGCTTTGCCCTCTTCAGCGAGAAGGGCCGCTGCAGCACCTGCCACACGCCTCCCTACTTCGGCAACAGCACCTTCTTCAACATCGGCCTGGAGCACGGCAAGGAGCGCCCCGACCCCGGGCGCTTCAACGTCACCCGCAACGAGGCCGACCGGGGCGCCTTCAAAACGCCCACGCTGCGCTCGATCGAGCTCTCGGGGCCCTACTTCCATGACGGCGGCGTGGCCTCGCTCAAGGAGGCCGTGCGCTACATGGCCAGCGGCGGCAAGCCCGACCCGAACAAGACACCCCTGATGCAGCCCACCGGCTTGACCGAGGCGGAGATCGACAAGATCGTCGCCTTCCTCGTCACGCTCACGAGCACGGAAGCCTGGGTGGCGCCAACGCTGCCATAGGGCTCGGCATCGCAGGGGCGCGCGCGCCTCAGTGCGCCCGCGTGTGGCCGATCTTCTCGGACAGCGCGAACAGCACGCCCGTGAGCACGAAGGTGAGGTGGATGCCCACCATCCAGGCCAGCTCCTGGGTCGGCGTGTCAGTCTCGCTCAGGCTGGTGATGGACAGCCCGAAGTGAACGAACTCGGCCACGAACTTGTAGGCCAGCAGCGGCAGCGAAAGCACCAGGCCGAGGTAGAAGGGCACGAGCAGCCAGCGGCTCGCGAAGATGGATCGCTCGAGCAACTCCTAGGCGGAATAGGATTTCGGTGCGGCGCTGTTGCTCATGATGCGGGGTCTCCGGCTGCGGGCGCGGGGGATCCGCGTGGCGCGCAGGCAGTCTAGGCCGCGGCCCCGCGCGCTCACCATGGGCCTCCCACGACCCGCCCCTGGCTGAGAAAGAAGACGGAGTTGCCGATTTGCACGCTTCGGTCGGAACTGACGTCGAATGCGTCCGTGCCGGCCGGCGCCGCGAGGTCCGGGCGCCACACGAGGCTGCGGGTGGCGAAGTCCACTTCGAAGCGCTTGAGCGTGTGCTGCGCCTGCGCTGCCCAGTCGCTGCTGGTCAGCGAGACGGGCAGCGCCATTCGCGCCGCTGTACCCAGCAGCAGGCTGTTGATGCCGTGGCTGCTGTAGTCGACGGCGCTGGCGCTTCCCCTTGCGCCCAAGGTGCGCGAGGCAATGAGCGCAGGCCGCGTCGGCTCGCGGACGTCGAAGAGCGACACCTTGGGGCCCCCGACTGCCCCCGTGGAGTCGGCATCGCGGCCGATGCCGAGCAGCAACCCCTGCGGCAAGGGCAGCAGCACGTCGGAGAAGCCCGGCACTTCCAGCGCCCCGGCGATCTTCGGGTCGCTGGGGTCCTTGAGGTCCAGCACGTACAGCGGATCGGTACGGCGGAACGTGACCAGATAGCCCGTTTCACCGGAAAAGCGCACCCCATAGATCTGCTCGCCGGTCTTGCCGAGCGCAGCGGGGCGTTGGGTGTTCGGGAGACTGCCGATTGTCTGGAGCACGGCTCGCGCTGTGTCCTCGCGCAGGACGCTCAACGTGGCCGGAGACGCCTCGGCGGATGGCTGGGCGGCGGAGGGACCGCTGCCGACGACGAACGCATCAAGCCCCACGACCCAGCCCCGCGCTCCGGTATAGCTGATCACCCGCAGGTCGCCCGCGTGCTCGCTCATGCGCAGGGCGATGCGCTCGGGATCCCAGCCCAGGTGCCCCTTGACCTCGCCGGATGCCCGGTAGCTGAGATTCAGTCCCGCGAAGCTGAACTTGTGCAGATCGGTGCTGAATTCGGCGGGAAAGACCGAGCGGCCGTCGGCGCCGGTGATGGGCTGTGGCGAGCGCGTGGTGGCCAGATACAGGTTCGTGGGAGACATGTACAGCCCTTCGGTGCCCCCGAACAGGCAGCGTGCGCGGGTTTCCAGCGCGGGCGAGGCGAGATCGATGGCCACCATCGTGGTCACGGTCAAGGCCAGTGAGGAGGCCTTGGGTTGCACCAGGCAGTCGCTATCCTTCACCAGAGGCTGGCGTGTACCACCGTCGACGCGCACGCTGGGCAGGACGTCCCCAGCTTGGAGCGCGAGCAGGGCAGCTTCGCGTTCCTTGTCCGAGGCGCTTGCGGGCAGGGCCTCGTAGGCGAGGTTCGGGCTCCACGTCGTCACCAGGTAGACCACGTCGCCCGCGCGCCGACTGGCCACGAGCTGGCCGTCGAATGCCAGCCGTCGCACGGTGCTCAGCGAGCCGTTCGCCGAGACCTCGGCCACCTGCAGGTAGACGGTGGGGTCGGCTGCCGCGATCGTCGGCATTCCGCACCACAACCCGGGCGCGCAGGTTCGGCCCCAGCTCGGCGTCGTGGCCAGAGCCACCAGCCGCGAGGCCTTCTCCGACAGCAGCAAGCCTTTGGGGTTGGCGGGCTCGCCCCCGAGGTCCAGCGCCAGCGTGCCTACGGGCTCCACCAGGCCACTTGCTCCGGCCCGCGCCACGCGGACCTGCGGGCGCACGCGGCCTTGCGCATCTGCCAAGGTGTAGCCGTCCATCGCAAAAAGCATCCGGCCATCGGTCTTGAGCAGGTCAGCCTCATCCACCCCGGCCTCCTGGACGTTCGTACCAGAAAGCACCGAGGTCGTGGCAGCCGAGGCCTGCGCCGGTGCACCGGCAAGCGTGCTGAGGCCCTGCGAAGCGATCGCAAAGCGGTCGAAGCGCACGGCGGGGTTGGCGGCACGTGCCGCTTGTCGGCTGCGCAGAAGTTCCTGCACCTTGGGCACCAGGCCGCCTGCCGGCACGGGCTCCAGGGCCGCCAGGGAGCGCGCGGGAAGCGGTGCGGTCACCGATCCGCCCCCGCCGCAGGCGCTCAGGAAGATTGCCGCGCAGGCCAGGCTGACCACCAGGCCCATCGACGGTCCCGCGGGGCGGTGTGAACCGGCATCACCGGGCGCGCGCACAACCGATGGCTGCAACGTCGCGCACGCTTCGTGCGGATCGAGCCGGCTCAGCGGGCCCTCCATTGAAGAGTCCGGGGGCAGACTTCTCAGGCACATAACGATTACTCCGTACGATGTGGTGCAAGACACGCACCCAGTTGCCCCTCCCGGGACGCACCAGACGGCAGCTTGCTGCCCACGCAATGATGTGGGATAATTTCCCACAATCCCAGGGGCGTTGTCAAGCGCTTCATTCATTTGCCCCGTGAGCAGCCGTCACCACATCGTCTTGCGCACCGTACTGCGTGCCATGCGCCCGCTTGTGCGCCTGATGCTGCGCCACGGGGTCACCTACACCGCGTTTGCAAGCGCGCTCAAGCCCGCCTTCCTCGAGGCGGCGCGCCGGGAACTGCAGGACCAGGCGATGCCCGTCACCGACAGCGCGCTGACCTTGCTCAGCGGCGTACACCGGCGCGATGTTCGAGTGCTGACCCGTGGTGAAACCCCTGAAGAGCCTCTGGCCGACCTCGCGCCGCCGTTGTCGCTGGCCGGAGAGGTGGTGGGTCGATGGATGTCTGAGCCCGCCTGCCTGGATGAGCAAGGTCGGCCGCGGGTACTCGCGCGCGCCGCCTTCGACGAACTGGTCAGCGCGGTGAGCCAGGACGTGCGCCCACGAGCGCTGCGCGACGAGTTGGTGCGCCTGGGCGTGGTGAGTTGCGCCGAAGACGGCAGCATGGCCCTCTCGGCCCAGGGATTCGCGCCGCGCCAGGGCTTTGGCGAGATGGCGGCGCTGATGGCCGCCAACCTTGCCGACCACGCCAGCGCAGCCACCGCCAACCTTCAGGATGGCACCAACTTCCTGGAGCAGGCCCTGTACGTGGACCGCCTCAGCCCGGCGTCGGCCCTGCGCCTGCACCAGGCTGCCTCGGCCGCCTGGCAGCAGGTGCTGCCGGGCCTGCTGCGCGAGGCCCAGGAGCGCTACGACGCGGACCAGCCCGACAAGGAGTCGCCTGCCCCTGAGACGGTGGCCAGGCGCCGCGTGCGCATGGGCGTGTACTTCTACGATGCCGAGGACGACCCGTCATGAATGCCGAAACTTCACCGTGCCGATCCGTAGGTGCCCGTGGACGCTGGAGATCTTGGGCGGCTGGCGCCCTGCTGGGGACTTTGGCCGCACTGCTGGCCGCCTGCGGTCCTGGCGTGGGCGGCACGGGCACGGGCGTCAACTCGGCCGCAGATGGCTTGCAGGCCTTTGGTGCCCAAGCCGCCAGCGCCTGCGTGCAAGGAGCCTCAGCGTCTCCCGCCTGCCCCGCTTCTTCCGGACCCACATCGGGCGGCGGTACGCCGGTGGAGGTCTGGCTGGACGTCACTGCTGGCGCGCGCATCCGCTTGGAGGTGCAGGGCAACGCTGCCACGCTGGAGCGGCGCTGCACGCGAGAGCGCTTTCTGGGGCAGTGGGGAACGAGCCCGCTGGTGGGAGCGCGCTACTTTGGCGTGTATGGCGACGAGGGGGTGCCGGGTGTGGCGGCTTCCCTGAGCGTGCGCGCAGCCGACGGGGGCACCCTGGTGCTGGAGCTCAGGGGGATCGACGAGCGGTTGCTGCTGCCGCCCGTGACGGTGCAGCGTGTCGCCGGGGCCCTGCCCCCGCCCCTATGCCCCTGAGGGGCGACATCCCAGGGCACGGTATTGCCCGTGGCGGGCACCCTGGCCTAGCGCTCGTTGGCCAGGCGCGGGCGGCCCTGGAGTGGGTGTGCTCAGGGCGGCTGTGACCGTGAGGGCTCGCCATGCTCGCCCGGACCTGCTCAGTGGGGCCTGAACAGCCTCGTGTCCCAGACCACCGGCTCCGGGCGTCCGGCGAGTATCTTCGTGAAGTCCGCATGCCGCGGATTGAGCACGACGTTCATCTCGCGGCGCGCAACGACCGAAGGCACCAGCAGCACGGCCGTCCGCCCCTGCCGTATCCAGGCGTCGCCAAACGCCCTGGCCGCCCGCATGTCCGCGTGGTCCCAACCGGCCGGCAAGCTGTCCTCGCCACGCTGTTCGATGCGGACATCGGTGGCGATGGCGATTTCGATGGCCACGTGCGTCCTGGGCACGCGACCGATGCCTGAATGGGCAAGGCACTCGAGCATGGCGCCGGCGTAGGTCCGGCTGGCATAGATGACCCCCAGGCCGGGCGAGTTCCACCGGCCCCCAACCAGCGAGGCCCCGAGGGGACTGAACACGTCGAAGCGCCCATCTGCGATGCGCCAGGCCTGCCAGGCTGGCAACTGGGATGGCCGCCCGAGTGTCCCCTTCCATGGCGCCTCAAGCCGCAACGCCATGGAACAGCGACCACAGCAGGTTTTCGACGCGCCGTGCGCCCAGTTCCGTCAGGGCCACCTCGATCGGGCGCCGGCCCCCGAGCATGGCGTGGGCGGTGGACAGAAAGGCACGCGCGCCGTCGGCGCCGCCCCAGACGAGCTCGGCCGTTGCGATCACGCGCGCCAGGCGCTCGACCCGTTCACTCTCCTGCGGCTTGAGATCCTTGCGCCGGCGATGAAAGGTCGCCGCTGGAATGACCCGCTGCATCAGTGCCGCCGCGTCCGGCGAGTTGCCGTAGACGTGGCGCGCCACCGCGCTCAGCGATGCCTTGGGCAGCCCTGCGGCCACCCGCTGCTCCAGTTGCTCGACTGAGAGAACCCTGCGGCGCAGGCCCAGAACCCGGGCGATCCGGGCCGGCTCGACTACGGCTGCCTGCATCACTGGATCTTTCAAATGAGACAGTCGAGTCTATCATCTGAGAGTAGCCGTGGGAGCTGCGGAGCGAACCCGCGTGCGGTGACCATCAACCGACCTCGCCGTCCGCGTAGTACCACCGCCCGCCCTCGCGCACGAAGCGGCTGGTCTCCTGCAGCCGGTGGGCACGGCCGCCGAGCTTGCTGCGCGCGACGAAGGACACGGTGGCCGTGTCGCCGCTGGCGGCGTGGTGCCTGACCTCCAGGCCCAGCCAGCGCAGGGCAGGCTCGAAGGCCAGCGCCTCGGCTGGCGGCCGCGTGTCCGGGTGCCAGGTGGCCAGCAGGTAGGCGGCGTCCTTGCGCACGTAGGCGGTGTAGCGCGAGCGCATCAGCGCCTCGGCGGTGGGGGCCTGCAGATGCTCGGGGCCAGCGTGCCAGGGGCCGCAGCAGCGGGGGTAGGGCAGGCCACTGCCGCAGGGGCAGGCCGCGGGTTGTGCGTCTGAGTGGGCAGCTGAGTGGGCGGCGGGGCTCATCGGCTCGAAGTGTCGCCGGGCCCGGGGCATTCCAGAAGGGGCAGAAGGGGCGCTGATCTCGCCTTCCCCCTGACGGCTGCGGGGCGGGGACCCGAGAAGGGGTATTGACACCAACTAAAGTGCTTTGTAAATTAAAGCACCTTGTTTCGCTTCACAGGAGCCGACCATGACCGATTCAGCCCAAACCGCCCAGGAGCACCTGGCCTTCCTGCGCCAGCTGGCCCACGCCGGCAAGGAGGCCCCGCTGACGGCGGGCCCCTACCTGATCGCCGGTGGCGCCTGGTTCGGCGCCGCCAGCCTGATCCAGTGGCCCCCCTTGCGCGACCTGCTCGGGCTCGGCGCCGGGCAGGCCGTCCTGGCCTGGCTGGTGGCCGCAGCGGGATTTGCGGTGCACCTGGCGCTGCTCATCCGGCGCGACTGGCACCAGGTCGAGAACTCGGCCAACCGCGTCGTCAACGCCACCTGGATGGGCGTGGGCCTGGGCATCTTCGCCTTCTGGCTCGGCGTGGCCGCCATGGCCTGGCAGCGCGGGGATGCCTTCGTCATGAACACCATCAGCCTGCAGGTGCTCACGGTCTACGGCATCGCCTGGATCATCGCCGGGGCCGCCACGGGCCAGGGCTGGATGAAGGCCAACGCCTTCTTCGCGCTGCTGACGGTGCCGGTGCTCGGCGCATTCGTCGGCACGGGCGACGAGTACCTCGTCTACACGATCGCACTGGTGCTCACGGCCCTCGTGCCGGGTGTGAGGCTGTCGCGCCTGGCGCGGCAGGCGCAGGGCTGAGCCCATGGGCGCGTTCAACATCCACGCGCTCGACGACGTCATCCATGGACGCATCCGGCTGGGCGTGATGGCCTACCTCGTGGGCGCGCAGACGGCCGACTTCAACGCCCTGAAGACGCACCTGGCCACCACCGACGGCAACCTCTCCGTGCACCTGCGCAAGCTCGAGGAGGCTGGCTTTGTTGCCATCGAGAAGTCGTTTCGGGGGCGCAAGCCGGCGACGGCGGTGAGCCTGACGGCAAGCGGGCGGGAGGCTTTCGACCAGTACCTGGGAGCTTTGTCGGGGCTGATCGGAAAGGGCTGACCGTCCGCCCCCCCCTGGGACCCCCAGGGGGGGGGTTCACTCGGCCTTGGCGCCGCTGTCGCGCACGACCTTGCCCAGCCGCGGCACGTCCGCGCGCACCACCGCGCCGAGTTCGGCCGGGCTCATGCCGGAGAGGTCCAGCCCCAGGTCGGTCAGGCGCCTGGCCACATCGGGCATCCGCAGGATGCGTGCGATCTCGGTGTGCAGCCGCTCGATGATGGCCGCCGGCGTGCCCGCCGGCGCGAAGACGGCCTGCCAGGAGCTGAGCTCGTAGCCGGCAAGGCCCTGCTCGGCCATCGTCGGCACGTCCGGCGCGGCGCTGCTGCGCTGCCCGGTGGTCACGCCCCGGGCGCGCAGCTTGCCCGTCCTCATGTGGGGCAAGGCGGTGGCGATGTTGTCCACCGCCACCGGCAGCGTGCCACCGAGCAGTTCGGGGATCATCTGCCCGCTGCCGCGGTAGGGGATGTGCTCCATCTGCACGCCGGCCATCGTCTTGAAGAGCTCGCCGGAGATGTGCTGCGAGGTGCCCGTGCCGGCCGAGCCGAAGGAGTACTTGCGCGGGTTGGCCTTGAGCAGCGCGATGAACTCGCGCAGGTTCTGCGCCGGCACGCTCGGGTGCACCACGAGCACGTTGGGCTGCGTGGCGTACATCGTGATGGGCGCAAAGCTCGTCACGGGGTCGTAAGGCAGCCTGTCGTACAGCGTGGCGTTGATGGCGTGCGAGCTGATCGTGCCCCCGCCGATGGTGTAGCCGTCCGGTGCGGCGCGGGCGAGCTCGGCCGCGCCCACCGAGCCGCCCTGCCCGGCGCGGTTTTCCACAACGATGGTCTGGCCCAGGATCGGGCCGAGCTTCTCGCCCACCACGCGCGCGAGGATGTCGGTGGTGCCCCCCGGGGCGAAGGGCACGATGTAGCGGATGGGCCGGTTCGGCCAGGGCGCCTGGGCGTTGGCTGCCAGGGGCGAGAGCGCGGCGGCGGCAAGAACGTGGCGGCGGGTGAACATGGCGGAGGCTCCGTCAGGGGGGTGAAGGACGTGAATGGCTCGAGTGGCGCGAATGGCGCGAAGGCGATGACAGGCCGCAGGCGGGCTGCAGCCCAGCATAGGAACTTCGAACCCCCGCGGCAAGCCGCGAAACCCCCTGCCCGGTGCGGGCCGGGGGCTCAGCCCGTATCGTGGCCGAACGGACGGCGTCGGGCACTCGACAAACCGGGCCGATGTAGGTTGTGTATATTGGCTGGCGCGTACCAAGCGTCTGCCCGGGCGCAACACGTCAAACTTCCGGGGTGGCGGGCGCTGCGCGTCAGGTGCCGGGTCCACCCGCACCGGAAAGGGCACCGGCATGCGTCAAGTCGCTGCAATCGTCTGGTTGATCTTCCTGTCCTCCTGCGGGGGCGGGGGGGGAGGCTCGGCAACCCCGACACCGCCGGTGGTCGTGGCGCCGGCCAAGCCCACGGCGGCCGAGGCTGCGCGCTTTCTTACGCAAGCCACCTTCGGGCCTTCCTCGGCCGACATCGCGGCGCTGCAAGCCGGCGGCTACACGGCCTGGATCGACGCCCAGCTGGCGATGCCGCTGCCGGCCAAGACCCACCAGCAGCACCTGGAGAACCGCCTGTCGGAGCTCAACACCGTGTCGGCCAGCCAGTTCTACGAGAGCTGGTGGCGCCAGGTGGTTACCGAGCCCGACCAGCTGCGCCAGCGCGTGGCTTTCGCACTGTCACAGATTTTCGTGATCTCGCTGGCCGACTCGAACGTGGAGGTGCGCGGCGCCGCCTCGTATTACGACATGCTGCAGCGCAACGCCCTGGGCAATTTCCGCACCCTGCTGCAAGACGTCACGCTGCACCCCATGATGGGGATCTACCTGACCTCGCTGGGCAACCAGAAGGAGGCTGCGGACGGCTCGCGCACGCCCGACGAAAACTATGCGCGCGAGGTAATGCAGCTCATGACGATCGGGCTGCACAAGCTCAACGCCGACGGCACCGATGTGCTCGACGCCAGCGGTGCCCCCATGAACGCCTACGACGCGGCCGACATCCGGGGCCTGGCCAAGGTTTTCACGGGCATGAGCTGGTACAGCCCCTCGCCCACTGCCACGACATTTGCCGGAGGCAACGCGCACTCCGACCGCACCGTGCGGCCGATGATCTTCTATCCTGCCTTCCACAGCGTGTCGGAGAAGAGCTTCCTGGGCACCACCCTGGCAGCCAGCACCACGGTCGACGCGACGGGTGACCTCAAGGCTGCCCTGGACACGCTCTTTCGGCACCCGAACGTGGGCCCCTTCATCGCCACGCGGCTCATCCAGCAGCTCGTTACCTCCAACCCCGACCCGGCTTACGTGGCGCGGGTGGCCGGGGTGTTCAACGACAACGGCTCGGGCACGCGCGGCGACATGGGTGCGGTGGTGCGGGCGATCCTCACGGACCCCCAGGCGCGCGACCTCACTCTTGCCTCGACCGCGGAATTCGGCAAGCTGCGCGAGCCCGTGATCCGCCTGACCAACTGGGCGCGCGCCTTCGGCGCTACCTCGCAGGGCGGCAACTGGCTCATCACCTCCACCGCGGCCAACACCTCGCTGAGCCAGGCGCCGCTGACATCGCCCAGCGTCTTCAACTTCTGGCGCCCCGGCTACGCGCCGCCCGTCACCTCCGTGCTCGGGCAAAGCCAGATGCGTGCGCCGGAGTTCCAGGTGGTCGACGAGGTCACGGCGGCGGCCTACGTCAACGCCATGCAGACGTGGGTCGATGCAGGCGTGGGCTCGACGCCTCCCGGTGGAGCGGGGCGCGATGTGCGCAGCGCCTACGCTGCGGAACTTGCCGTGGCCGACTCCGCAGAGAGTCTCGTGGCCCGCATGAACAGCCTGCTCTTCTACGGGCGGCTTGGCGGCGGGCTGCAGGCGCAGCTCGTGGCCGCCGTCAACGCCATCGCGGTGCCCGCCGCGGGCACGGCCGCGCAGATCGATGCGGCGCGGCTGAACCGAGTCAAGACGGCCGTGTTCCTGTCGCTCGTCTCGCCCGAGTATCTGGTGCAGCGCTAGGAGGCTACCCGTGAAGCTTTCCAGACCCACCCGCCGGGCGCTGCTGCAGCGCGCCGCGGCGCTTTCCGGCGTGGCCGGCGCGCCGGGCATCTTCGGGTTGCAGCTTGCGGCCATGGGCAGCGCGGCGG
>JBJTVI010000225.1:0-4828 GCA_046081145.1 Rubrivivax sp. | reverse complement strand
GTACTGGCAGGACCTGAACAAGGTGACCGGCGGCATCACCAACGAGCCCCTGGCGCGCATCGCGCTGCGCGAATCGGCCACCTGCCGCGCGTGGATGAAAAGGCACGGGGTGCGCTTCCAGCCCTCGCTGTCGGGCACGCTGCACCTGAGCCGCACCAACGCCTTCTTTCTGGGCGGGGGCAAGGCGCTCGTCAACGCCTACTACCGCAGCGCCGAGCAGCTCGGCGTGGACATCCGCTACGACGCCGAGGTGCTCAACCTCGAGCTCGCCGGCGCGCGCTTCGTGGCCGCGCACCTGGCCGACGGCTCGCGCATCGAGGCCCGTGCCTGCGTGGTGGCCAGTGGCGGCTTCGAATCCAACCGCGACTGGCTGCGCGAGGCCTGGGGCATGAACGAGCGCGGCGAGTGGCCCGCCGAGTCCTTCCTCATCCGCGGCACCCGCTACAACCAGGGCGTGCTGCTGAAAGACCTGGCGCTGCGCGGCGCCGACACGATCGGCGACCCGACCCAGGCCCACATGGTGGCCATCGACGCGCGCGCGCCGCTCTACGACGGCGGCATCTGCACGCGCGTGGACTGCGTGTCCCTCGGGATCGTGGTGAACCGCGAGGGCCTGCGCTTTTATGACGAGGGCGAGGATTTCTGGCCCAAGCGCTACGCCATCTGGGGCCGCCTCGTGGCGCGCCAGCCCGCTCAGGTGGGGCATGCGGTGATCGATGCCAAAGCCATCGGGCGCTTCATGCCCCCGGTCTTCCCGGGCGCGCGGGCGGACACGCTGGAGGCGCTCGCGCAGCAGCTTGGCGTGCCCGCCGACACGCTCGTGCGCACGGTGGCCGAATTCAACGCCGCCTGCCGCGTGGGCCGCTTCGACCACGCGGTGCTCGACGATTGCCACACCGAGGGCCTGCAGCCGCCCAAGACGCACTGGGCGCTCCCGCTGGACACGCCGCCGTACTACGGCTACACGCTCAAGCCGGGTGTCACTTTCACCTACCTGGGCGTGAAGGTGGATGCGCGGGCGGCGGTGCACTTCGGCGGCACGCCGAGCCTCAACCTCTACGCCGCGGGCGAGGTCATGGCGGGCAACGTGCTGGGGCAGGGCTACACCGCCGGGGTGGGGATGACGATCGGAACGGTGTTTGGCAGGCGCGCGGGGCAGTCGGCTGCGCAGGCTGCTCGAGGGGCGCATGGGGGGCATGGGGGGCATGGGGCGCATGGGGCGCCCGGCGCTCGGAGCTCCGGCCGAACCCCCACGGAGGCACTGCATGCAGCAGCTTGAGGCCCTGTTGGCCGAGGCCGAGGTCGGGCGGCAGATGCAGATCTGCAACGCCTGCCGCTACTGCGAGGGCTTCTGTGCCGTGTTCCCGGCCATGACGCGCCGGCTCGAGTTCCCGGCCCTGGATGCCCACTACCTGGCCAACCTGTGCCACAACTGTGGCGCCTGCCTGCATGCCTGCCCCTACGCACCGCCGCACGAGTTCGCGGTGAACGTGCCGCAGGCGATGGCGCGCGTGCGGCGCGAGACCTACACGCGCCATGCCTGGCCGGCCCCGCTGGGGGTGCTGGTGCAGCGCAACGGGCTGGCGGTGGCGCTGGCGCTGAGCGTGTGCCTGGCGGCTTTTCTCGCGCTGGGTGCAGCGGCCACCGGCAGCCTGTGGCGCGCGGTGCCGGCAGGCGACTTCTACGCGATCTTCCCGCACGGGCTGATGGTCTGGCTCTTCGCGCCGGTGTTCCTGTTTGCGCTGCTGGCCCTCGGCGTGGGCGTGACGCGCTTCTGGCGCAGTGCCCCACCGGGGCCCGTGGGCTCGGCCGCTGCGGCCGAGGCGGCGCACGATGCGCTGCGCCTGCGCTACCTCGACGGCGGTCACGGCGAGGGCTGCCACGAGGCCGACGACCGCTTCACGCGCGTGCGCCGCACCTTCCACCACTTCACGTTCTACGGCTGCCTGCTGTGCCTGGCGGCCACGAGCGTGGCCACCGTCTACCACTACGCCTTCGGCTGGGTCGCGCCATACGCCTACGCGAGCCTGCCCAAGCTGCTGGGCCTCACGGGCGGCACCGGTCTGGTGGTGGGCACGGCTGGGCTGGCGTGGCTGCGCCTGAGGCGCCACCCGCAGCACGTGGATGCAGCCTCCACGCCCATGGACATGGCCTTCGTGACGCTGCTCTTCCTGGTGGGCGCCACGGGCATGCTGCTGGCGCTGCTGCGCACCACGCCGGCACTGCCGTTGCTGCTGTGCCTGCACCTTGGCAGCGTCATGGCCTTCTTCGCCACCATGCCCTACGGCAAGTTCGCGCACGGGGTGTACCGGGCGGCGGCTCTGCTGAAGTGGGCGGTGGAAAAGCGCCTGCCCAACCCGGTGCAGCTCGGCAGCGATTGATCGGGCGCGGGGCTGCGCGGTGCCTCCTTTCGCCTAGCCCTACAGCCGCAGCCGGCCCGCGTAGCCCGTCATCTACAGGTAGCCCAGGCCCAGGCGCCGGCCCTGTGCGTCCAGCAGCTCGCTGAGTCCTTCCCAGTAGACGGTGCCGGTGGAGCGGCGTGCGTCGATTTCCTGCGCATCCAGCAGGCTCCTCACGCCGAAGGTGCCTGCCGGGGTGCGCACCGTCCACGCCACGGGGTAGAGGGCCTGCGTGGCCGGGCTCTTCCAGGTGCGGCCGGGCTCGAACACCACTTCATCGGGCGAGAAGTCGCGCACGGAAGCGCCGGAAGCGCCGGAAGCGCCGGTGCCTCCGGGGGCCCCGGGGCCGCGCACGATTCAGCCTGCCCAGAGCACCGAGCCGCCGGCGCGTCGCAGCCGGAAGGCCGTGAGCGCGCGCCCGTCCTCCAGGTTGATGCCGATCCAGTCCCAGCCCACGGCCTGCGGGTGCAGGATCTCGTCGCTCCACTCGTGGTCGAGCCAGGCGCGCCCGCTGCCGCTGCGGCGCGTGCCCTCGAAGGCAAGCTCACCTTGCACGGCGATGTGCGGCTCGGAGTAGTAGTGGCTCGCCTGCGTCGGCCCCGGGCCCTTGCGCGAGTAGCCGCGTTCGCCTTGCAGCAGGATGGGTTGCGTGGGGGCCAGCTGCAGCTCGAGTTCGAGGCGGGCCGTGCGCACGCGGGCCTGACGCGCGTCCAGGTGCCACGGGCCCAGGCGCACGTCCCTGTGCACGAGCGAAGCCTGGTTCACCGAGGCGGGGTCGTCGTGCCACTGGCCGTTCCAGCGCGCCAGATGCTCGGCGTGGTGGTGGCGCCCGCGTGCCAGGTCCGTGATCGCCGCATGCGCAAAGAGCAGCTGGCGCGGCGCCAGGCGGCCTGGCAGCGATTCGGCCAGCCCCGTGCGCACGCGAAAGAAGGTGAGCTGAAAGCCCAGCAGGGCGGCGTCGCCCGCCTGGCGCAGCCAGCCCGTGAGGTACCACCACTCGATGCGTGTGCCGGGGTGCGCGCCGTGGTCGCGTGGGAAGACGAGGGGGCGGCCCCGGCGCACGGAATCCTGGGCCTCGGGTTCATGGGCATGGCGGGGTGGCGCCGTGGCCGCATCCGCAGCCCTGGCAGGAGGCGAGGCCGCCGACGCTGCGTGGCGCATCGAACCCACGGCGCCCCCGGCTGCGAGCGCCAGCAGCCAGTGGCGTCGGCTGGCCCGTATGCCCAGCGTCCGCATGGTCCTACCAATCCGTCTGAATTTTACTAACTGTTAGTAGAGCGTAAGTCATTGATTTGGCCTGAACATCAGTAACTAACAGTTTGGACCCTCTGGCGCCCGGCTCAAGCGGACCCCCGAGGGGGCAGAACGAACACTTTGCCAGACGCTGCAGCCCGCAGCGTGGCGACCTCCTGACGTAATGTCTCATTGATCGACGCCAGCCTCGCGACGTCGGCAAGAGCAGCTTCCAGCTCCTCGCGCAGCGCCCTCAGTTTCACTCTCGCCTCTTTCAGATCGGCGGCCTTCGCGTCGCGCTGCTGGCGTGTGGCGCGACCGATCTTCTCGCGGATCTCTTCCGCGATGTCGGGGTAGGTGTTGTGGATGAGGCCTGCGCTGACTCCGGCCTCCGCTGCGACCGCCGAGATGCTGAGCTTCAAGCCCTTGTTCTTGACGCGCAGCATCGCCAGCTGCAGTTCCTCGCGCGTCTTCTCGCGGCTGCGCCGGCGGCCCGCTGTCGCGGGCTGGACCAAGTTGCGCGGCGAGGCCGCCTGAGATCCGCTCATACGCTGTCCAGAGCTGCGTTGTACGCCTGACGCTGCTCACTCGTGGGCACCGGTACGCCAAGGTCCTGCAGCACCTGCGTCGAGCGCGCGACCGCCCGCCGTGCCTTGTCGGTTACCGCGGGTCCGCAGTCGGTGATCGCAGCCAGGCGCAGGTTGTCCAGATGGATCATCTGCCAGGCCGGCGCCTGCTCCTGGTCAATGATGGCCTGCGAGCAGCCGCCGCACATCGATGGGTCGTAAACCCCCTGGCCGTGGCAGCCGCGCGTGCCGCTAATGCACCAGGCATGCCCGGTGCTGCGCAGTTCGACTGCCTCGGCGGTCTGCCGCAGAAGCTGCTCTAGGTCTCGCGCGGCCCGCGCCCGCGTCTGCATGATCTTCTTGCCGGCGCCACCGCTGAGGGGTGCGTCGGAACTCGCCCAGCCCTCCAGCAGATCCAGGCGCGCCTCGAACATCTCTTCCTCGAACTCCCTGTACAGCGCATGATCCTGGTAGGGGTTCGCGGCATAGAGCTGCGGCCACGACATCGACGCGTGCTTAAGCTGCCACTTAACGAAGACGAGCCCCATGCGCCCGAGGCGCGAGTTCGCCACGTTGTAAGCGAAGGTGCGGCGGCATTGGTGGTTGCCCAAGACCCAGTCCGTCCCCGCG
>JBJTVI010000224.1:0-2841 GCA_046081145.1 Rubrivivax sp. | reverse complement strand
AAAGTAAGAAGCAAGATGATACCTGTATTCAATGTACAAGTTGTGAGTGGTACAAACTCCTCTCCCGTGATGAGGTTCTAACAGGCTATTAAGATAAAGGTTGTTTTCTATCAACTCGTTTGATTGCTCACAGTCACTGTCGGTTCTGACGGCGCTACAGTTATCACAGCTAGCCTTTGAAATGACGGGTGAAATGTACCGTAATCATACAGTACGGTACTCGCAAAGTGAGTAGGTATATTTCTATGTATGTAGTAGTATGTATCCTTGTTTAACGGCAGAAACGAATTGGATAACGAACCATTAGTGATAATTGCCCCTCTATAAGTCGACCGCAATGACACTACTGACGTCATCTTTCGGGGCACATATCGTTGGGTAGGGGTGACTCGGACGACCTAATGGACGTCGCGTGAAAAGGAGTGGACAGCTTACAGTTACAGTTATAGGACGAATTTTGGTGTCGAATCGTGTTGCTTTGGCATGTCTTGCCCGCGCCGTTGGGCCCGAGCAGTCCCACCACCTCGCCGGCGCCCACGGCCAGGTGCACGTCGCGCACCACCTGGCGGGCCCCGTAGCGCTTTTGAAGTCCCGATGCCGCCAGCAGGCGCTGCCCCGCGGGCGCAGGCGTCACTTGGGCTCCCCGAGCGCGCGTGCGGGCTTGAGCGGCAGCGCCTCGCCGCGCCCGGCAGCGGGGGCGGAGGCAGCCTTGGGCGGCGGCGGGCCGAAGGTGGCGCGCACACGCCCGCTCGGGTTGGCCGGGTTCGGCGCGCCGCCTTGCACGGTGAGCGTCTCGCTTCGGTTGTCCCAGGTGATCACCGCTCCCAGCGTCTCGTCGACGACGCTGCCCGCGCGCAGGCGGCGCAGCGCCGCCTGTCCGGTGAAGCGCAGGGTATCGGTGCGGCCGTCGAACTCGATGCGCTCGGCCTGCGCCTCCACGTGCTCGTCCACGCCGTCGCGCTTTTGCCGGAAGGTGGCGGGCTTGCCCGGGGAGCCCAGCGCCAGGGCCGAGCGTACGCCGCCGGGGGGCTCGCGCACCTCGACTCGCTCGGCGCGGATGAGCATCGTGCCTTGCGAGATCAGCGCGTTGCCACTGAAGACCGTGACGCCGCGCTGGGTGTCGATGCTGCCGTCGCGATCGGCCTCCACCACCATCGGCTTGTCACGGTCGGCGCGCTCGGCGCCGACCGGGCTCGCGACCAGCATGCCACCGGCCGCGATCAGGCCAAGGGCCCGGACGCCGGTCAGCCGTGCCGGCCTGAGGCGGGGCAAGGGGAGCAGGCGAAACAGGGACAGCATGGGCGGCACGGAACTTGCAGGCCCATTCTAGCCCTACGCCGCAGGCGTGCCTCAGCCGCCTGCGCGCACCCGTCCGATCAGGAAATCGGCCACGGCCAGCGCCGACTCGTTGGAGCCCGTGAGCGAACCGGAGGTGTAGAACCGCCCCTGCACGCCCAGGGTGGGCACGTGGTCGATCTTGTAGGCCTCGGTGAGCTGGCGGGCCTGGCGCATCTTGGTCTGCACGCTGAAGGAGCGCGAGAACTCCGGAAAGCGGGCCGGATCCGCTCCCTGCGCGCGCAGGAAGGCCATCTGGTCGGCCTCGCTCTCCAGGCGCTGGCGCTGCTGGTGCAAAGCGGCGAAGACGCGCCGATGCATGGCTTCGAGCTGTCCCATCGCCTCCAGCGTGTAGTACAGGCGCTGATGCGACTCGTGCACGGCGCTGAAGGCCACCGGCACGCGGCGAAAGGCCACGTCGGCGGGCAGCCGCTTCGCCCAGGCCTCGAGCGCGGGCTCCAGCGCGTTGCACACCGGGCAGCCGTACAAGAAGAACTCGACGACATCGATCTTGCCGGCCGGGGCGCCCACGGGTGCGGCCGGGTTCACGCGCACGAAGTGCTTGCCCTCCATGGGCGTGGGGCTCTGGGCAAGGGCGTGCCGGCTGGCGAGCAGGGCGGCTGCGGCAGTCAGGCGGCAGGAGAAGTCGCGGCGTTGCATGGGGGGGCTCGCTCGGGGGCTGGAGGGGGGTTGGACGGTGGGCTTCAGGGGCGGCAGTGAAGGCAGGCGGGGGCAGGCGTGGGCGGGCGTGGGCGGGCGAGAAGGCGCAGGGCACAGGGCGCGTGCAAGACCACCCCGCTCAGGCCTGGGCCCGTGCCACAGGCTCGCCTAAAACCACGCCCGGCGGATGTGTCTGCCTCAACGTCAGGCTCCCTGCCGGGGTTGACCCCCGGGCCGGCCGAATGGTTCCGCAGGGGCCCTTCACGGCGCGGCCCTCTCGGCTCGCAGCACCACCGCCTCGACTCCCGAGGCGGCGATGCGATCCCGCGCGGCTTCGGCGTCGGCGGCCTTGTCGAAGGGGCCCAGACGTACCCGAAACACGCTGCGGCCGCCGGCCTGGGCGCGCTCGACCACCCGCGCCTCCAGGCCGAGCAGGCTGAGCTTGGCGCGCTGGGCGTCGGCCTCCTCGGCGCGCTGGAAGGCGCCGGCCTGGACGATGTAGAGCTCGCCTGGCCGAGCAGCGGGGGCGCCCCCCTTAGCCTCGGCCTTGGCGTCGGGCCGCGCCTCCGGGCCGGTGGGCGCAGCAGCCGGCGTGGCCGGTACGGCGGCGCCGGCCAGGATGGCAGCCGGGTCGCGCTGCGAGGTGGCCGGCGCGGCGCCGGTGCCAGGGGCGGCGGCGGGGGAGGGGGAGGAGCCGGCTGCTGCGGGCGCCGAGGCCTGCGCGGCCGGCGGTGCGGGCGGGCGCACGCCCTTGCCCGGCAGCGCGGCGTTGGGGTCCCAGTTGCGGTTCTTGGCAGCCTCGGCGGCGTCCTGCTCGGCCGTGCGCTGGGGCAGCTTGTCCACGAA
>JBJTVI010000223.1:0-4113 GCA_046081145.1 Rubrivivax sp. | reverse complement strand
CCAGCACGTCCGGCGCCGTCTTCGCGCCGCGCACCACCTCGAGCAGCTTCATCACGTTGGCGGGGCTGAAGAAGTGCATGCCCACCACGTCCTGCGGGCGCCGCGTGAAGGCGGCGATGCGGTCCACGTCCAGCGTCGAGGTGTTGCTGGCCAGGATCGCGCCGGGCTTGAGCGTGTCGTCCAGGCGCTTGAACACCGCCTCCTTCACGCCCATCTCCTCGAACACGGCCTCGATGACCAGGTCGGCATCGGCGATCGCCGCGTAGTCGAGCGTGGAGGTGAGCAGGGCCATGCGCTGCTCGAGCTTCTCGGCGCCGAGCTTGCCCTTCCTGACCTGCGCCTCGTAGTTGCGGCGGATGGTGGACAGGCCCCGGTCCAGCGCGGCCTGTGCGGTCTCCAGGATCGTCACGGGGATGCCGGCGTTCAGGAAGTTCATGCTGATGCCGCAACCCATCGTGCCGGCACCGATCACGGCCACCTTGGCCACGGGGCGCAGCGCAGTGTCTTCCGGCACGACGGGGATCTTGCTGGCCGCACGCTCGCCGAAGAAGGCATGGCGCAATGCCTTGCATTCGGGCGTGAGCATCAGCGCCATGAAGAGCTCGCGCTCGTAGACCATGCAGTCGTCGAAGCGACGCTTGACCGAGGCCTCCACGGCGTCCACGCAGCGCGGCGGTGCGGGGAAGTGGCGAGCCATCGCCCTGACCGTGTTGCGCGCGAACTGGAAATAGGCGTCGGCGTTCGGGTGCGTGCACGGCAGGTCTCGCACGCGCGGCAGCGGACGCGCCTGGGCCTTCTCCAGCGCGAAGGCGCAAGCGTCCTCCAGCAGATCGCCCTCGACGAGGCGGTCGAAGAGCTTCTGCCCAGGCAGCGCGGCCAGCAGCTCGCTCTTGACCGGGTCGCCGCTGACGATGAGGTTCAGCGCCGTCTCCACGCCCAGCACGCGCGGCAGGCGCTGCGTGCCGCCGGCTCCGGGAATGAGGCCGATCTTCACCTCCGGCAGCGCCACGTTCGTGCCGGCGGCGGCCACGCGGTAGTGCGCGCCCAGGGCGAGCTCGAGCCCGCCGCCCATGCAAACCGAGTGCACGGCAGCCACCACCGGCTTGGTGGCATCCTCCAGCAGCCGGATCAGCGACAGCAGGTTCGGCTCGGCGACGGCCTTGGGCGAGCCGAATTCGCGGATGTCCGCGCCGCCGGAAAAGGCCCGCCCGGCTCCCGTGAGCACCATTGCGACCACGCCGGGATCGGCCAGCGCCCGCTCCACGCCCTGCGCGATCTGCACGCGCGTGTCGTATCCCAGCCCGTTGACGGGCGGGTTGTCCAGCGTGATCACGGCCACCTGGCCGCGCACCTCGTATCGGGCGCCCATGGCGTCTCCCCTTTCGTGCGGATTCGGAAAGTGAACGATCGTTCGATTCTAGTGCGGCGCCTGGGCCATGCCAGCTCGGACGACTCGGACGCCCCGGGCCGGCCGCCTCATCGCGCCGGGCGGGCCCGGTCAGCTCAGACTTCGAGCCACTCCTTGCGGATGTAGGCGTTGGCGCGCAGGTCCGCTGGCGTGCCCTCGAAGACGATCTGCCCGTGCCCCATGACGAGGCAGCGGTCGGCCACCTCGAGGGCGATCGTGAGCTTCTGCTCCACCAGCAGCACGGCCAGGCTGCGCTGCTTGAGCTCTCGCAGGTACTCCGCCACGAGCTCCACGATCTTGGGTGCCAGGCCTTCGGTGGGCTCATCGATCATGATGAGGTCGGGGTCGCCCATGAGCGTGCGGCACAGGGTGAGCATCTGCTGCTCCCCGCCCGAGAGCACCCCGGCCTCGGTGTGCTGGCGCTCCAGCAGGCGCGGGAAGAGGCGGTACATGTCCTCGAAGCTCCAGCGCCGCGCGCCTGGCTGACCGCGCTTCTCGCCAAGCATGAGGTTCTGGTGCACCGTGAGGGTGGGAAAGATGTCGCGGTTCTCCGGCACGTAGCCGATGCCGGCATGGGCAATCTCGAAGGCCTTGCGCCCCAGGATCTCCTGGTCGCGCCAGCGGATCGAGCCCGTGCCCTCCACCAGCCCCATGATGGTCTTGACGGTGGTGGAGCGGCCTGACCCGTTGCGTCCGAGCAGGGCCACGATCTCCCCGGCGCCCACCTCGAAGCTCACCCCGTGCAGCACGTGGCTCTTGCCGTAGAAGGCGTGGACGTCCTCGACTCGCAGCATCGCCTGTGCCCCCCTCATGCCGGCGCGTGCTCGGCCTGCTGCGCGGCCAGCACCGAGCCCAGGTAGGCCTCCTGGACGCGCGGGTTGGCGCGCACCGCCTCCGGGGTGTCGAAGGCGATCACCTCGCCGTAGACGAGCACCGCGATCTTGTCGGCCAGGCCGAAGACGACACTCATGTCGTGCTCCACCGTGAGCAGCGTCTTGCCTACCGTGACCTCGCGGATGAGCTCCACGAAGCGGGTCGTCTCGCTGCGCGACATGCCTGCCGTGGGCTCGTCGAGCAGGATGACGCCGGCGCCGCCGGCAATCGTGATGCCGATCTCGAGCGCGCGCTGCTCGGCGTAGGTGAGGTTCATCGCCAGGACGTCGCGACGCTTGTCCAGGCGGATCATCTCCAGCACCTCCTCGGCGCGGTCGTTGGCGTCGCGCAGATCGGCCAGGAACTTCCAGAACTTGTAGCGGTAGCCGAGGCTCCACAGCACGGCGCAGCGCACGTTCTCGAATACGCTCAGCCGCGTGAAGAGGTTGCTCACCTGGAAGCTGCGCGACAGGCCGCGGCGGTTGATCTCGTAAGGCGAGAGACCGCGCACCGATTGGCCGTGCAGCAGGATCTCGCCCGAGGTGGGGGCAAAGCGCCCGCTCACCAGGTTGAAGAGCGTGCTCTTGCCCGCGCCGTTGGGGCCGATCAGCGCCACACGCTCACCGGGGGCCACCGAGAGGCTCGCACCGCGGATGATCTCCGTCTTGCCGAAGCTCTTGCGCACGTCGCGCAGCTCGAGCGCGTACGAGGCCGCAGCCGTGGGAGAGGTGCTCACAGAGCCTCCCGGCGCTTGATCTCGCGCTCGATCCATTCCTGCGTCTCGCCCCAGTCGCGCAGATAGCGCCGGCGCGCGACCTCGAACAGGCCCAGACCCGTGAACAGCACGAAGACGGCACCGAACCAGGTGTCCACGCTGCGTGCGTTGAGGGTTGCACCGAGGAAGGCCACCGTGTCGCCGAGGGTGTCCTGCAGCTGCGTGTGGTAGACGAGCTCGACGATGGCCGCAGCTCCCGTGAGCATCACGAGCGCGGTGCCGCCCAGGGCCAGGTAGGACGCCGCGAGCGCGCGCAGCCGCCCGAATGCCGCCACCCGCAGGTTCATCATGATCAGGCTCGCGATGCCCCCGGGCGCGTACATCACCATGAACAGGAAGATGAGCCCCAGGTACAGCAGCCAGGCCTTCGTGAGCTCCGACAGCAGCACGGTGGCCAGCACCATCAGCACGCCCCCGATGATCGGGCCGAAAAAGAAGATGGCGCCACCCAGGAAGGTGAAGAGCAGGTAGGCGCCCGAGCGCGCTGCACCCACCACCTCGGCAGTGGCGATCTCGAAGTTCAGCGCATACATGCCACCGGCAATACCCGCGAAGAACCCGCTGATGATGAAGGCCAGATAGCGCACGCGCTGCGTGCTGTAGCCGATGAACTCCACCCGCTCCGGGTTGTCGCGCACGGCATTGAGCATGCGCCCCAGCGGCGTGCGCGTGAAAGCGTACATCGCGGCCGTGCAGATGAAGGTGTAGATCGCCAGCAGGTAGTAGACCTGCAGGGCCGGGCCGAAGCTGATGCCCAGCACCTTGGGCCCCGCTGCACGGTTGCCCGAGACGCCGCCCTCCCCGCCGAAGAACTCGGGCACCATCAACGACATCGCGAAGACGAGCTCGCCGATGCCCAGCGTGATCATCGCGAAGGGTGTGCCCGCCTTGCGCGTGGTGACGAAGCCCAGCAGCACGGCGAACGCGGCCCCCGTCAGCCCCCCGAGCAACGGGATGAGGCTGGTGGGGATGGGCATCGAGCCGTCGGCGATCCGATTGATGGCGTGCATGGCCATGAAGGAGGCCAGCCCGGTGTAGACCGCGTGGCCGAAGCTCA
>JBJTVI010000222.1:0-5846 GCA_046081145.1 Rubrivivax sp. | reverse complement strand
CCCGCAAGCCCTCGTCGAAGGGCGTGGGCGCGTACTCCACCACGGGTTCCACCGTGATCGTGATGCCGGGTCCGCTGTGCTCGGCCACCGCCGCGCGCAGCGCGGCCTCCATCCGCGCCAGGCCCTGGGCGTCGGCGTGGCGGAAGTCCACCGTGAAGCGCACGCGGCCCGGGATCACATTGCGCGAGTTCGGAAACACGCTCACCTGCCCCACCGTGCCCCGCCCGTCGGGCTGCTCGTCCTGCGCGATGGCCACCACGCGCTGCATGAGCGCGGCCGCGGGCTGCAGCGCGTCGCGCCTCAGCCGCATCGGTGTGGGGCCGGCGTGTGCCTCCATGCCCTGCACCGTCACGTCGTACCAGCGTTGCCCGAGCGCGCCGGTCACCACGCCGATCGTCGTGCCGGCATCCTCGAGCACCGGGCCCTGCTCGATATGGGCCTCGAAGTACGCCCCGAAACGCGGCGCGCCGTCGGCCAGCGCAGCCGGCGCACCGCCCGCAAAGCCGATGCCCGCCAGCGCCTCGGCCACGCTCGTGCCGGCCGTGTCGCGCGCGGCCAGCGCGTGCGCGAGCGTGAAGGCGCCCGCGTACACGCCCGAGCCCATCATCACGGGCACGAAGCGCGAGCCCTCCTCGTTGGTCCACACGCACACCTCCAAAGGCGCGCGCGTGCGGATGCCCGCGTCGTTGAGGGTGTGCAGCACCTCCAGGCCCGCCAGCACGCCGTAGTTGCCGTCGAAGCGCCCGCCCGTGGGTTGGGTGTCGATGTGGCTGCCCGTGGCCACCGCGGGCAAGGTGTCGTCGGCGCCGGCGCGGCGCGCAAAGAGGTTGCCGATCGCGTCCACCCGCAGCGTGCAGCCCAGCTCGCGCGCCCAGGCCACGAACTGCTCGCGCCCCTGGCGGTCGAGATCGGTCAGCGCCAGGCGGCACACCCCGCCGCGCGGCGTGGCGCCGATGGCCGCCAGCGTCATCAGGCGCTGCCACAGGCGCGGGCCGTTCACGTGGGCGGGTACGGCGGGCGAAGCCGGGGCGGCGCGGGCACCGGCAGGCGACTCGTGCAGGGTGTCGGCAAGGCTGGGCATGGCGGTGTGTGCAGGGGCTGGGGTGGGTGGGCGCGGTGCAGTGATCGCAGGAGGCCATTGTGAACGCGCGCCACGGATCAAGCACGCCCGCCACCGCCACCGACCGCGTCTACGAGGGCATCTACCGCGCCATCGTCGAGCACCGGCTGGCCCCGGGCACACGGCTGCGCGAGGAGGAGCTGGCCGAGTCGTTCTCGGTCTCGCGCACGGTGGTGCGGCAGGCCCTGCAGCGCCTGTCGCAGGATCAGGTGGTGGAGCTGCGCCACCACCGCGGCGCGCTCGTTCCGGCCCCGGGCATCGAGGATGCGGCGCCCGTGTTCGACGCGCGGCGCGTGGTGGAGTGCGAGATCGCGCGGCGCCTGGCCGGGCGGCTGAGCGCCGGGCAGATCGCCGAGCTCGAGGCCCTGGTGCAGGCCGAAGCCCAGGCCGAGGCCCGCGGCGACAGCGCAGCAGCCATCGGCCACTCGGGCGATTTCCACCGCGCGCTGGCCCGGCTGGCGGGCAACCCCGTGTTCGTGCGGCTGCTCGACGAGCTGCTGCCCACCACCTCGCTGCTGATGGCCCTGTACAAGCCGCCCGGCCGACCGGCCTGCCGCACGCACCGCCACCAGGAGATGCTCGCGGCACTTGCGCAGGCGAGCCCTGCGGGGGGCGCCGCGGAGATGCGCCGCCACCTCGACGAGCTCGAGCAATCGCTGCGCCCGCAGGAGGCGGCGCCGCGCCCGCTGCGCGACGTGTTTGCGGCCTACCGGGAGGACAAGGGCGCCCCCGCTGTGGCGACCGCGGCCGATCTCGCTCCCGCTGCCCCCGCCCTTACCCCACGCCGCGCTCGCGCGCCAGCGCGATGAACCACCCCACGCTCTCGGCGTTGGCCATGGCGTCGCGGTTGAGCACGCGCGCCGGGTCGGCCCCGAGCAGCAGCTTCTTCACGGGCAGCTCCATCTTCTTGCCCGAGAGCGTGCGCGGGATGGCCGCCACCTGGAAGCAGGCGCTGGGCACGTAGCGCGGCCCCAGGCCCTCGCGGATCGCGGCCTTCAGGCCCGCGGTCAGCGCCTCGTCGAGCACGAGCCCTTCGCGCAGCACCACGAACAGCGGCATCCAGCTCTCGCGCCCCAGGTACTCCAGGTCCACCACCAGGCTGTCGAGCACCTCGGGCAGCGCCTCCACCACGCGGTAGAGCTCGGAGGTGCCCATGCGCACGCCGTGGCGGTTGATGGTGGCGTCGCTGCGGCCGTAGATGATGGCCCCGCAGGCGCGCGACGCCTCGCCTTCGAGCGCCGGCTGGCCCGGCGGCACGATGCGAATCCAGTCGCCGTGGCGCCACACGCCCGGGTACATGTCGAAGTAGCTGTCGCGCAGCCGCCGGTCGCCCTCGTCGTTCCAGAAGCGCAGCGGCATCGAGGGGATGGGCTGCGTGCACACGAGTTCCCCCACCTCGTCGAGCACCGCCTGCCCGCGCTCGTTCCACGCGTGCACCGCCGCGCCCAGCCAGCGGCACTGCATCTGCCCGCGCACCTGCGGCAGCGTCACGTTGCCGCCCACGAAGGCGCCGGCAAAATCGGTGCCCCCGGAGATGCAGTTGAGCCAGATGGGCCGGCCCTCCACGCGCGGCAGCCGGCTCCACAGCCAGTCGTGGCAGTCGTCCGACAGCGGCGAGCCAGTGGAGCCCACGGCGCGCAGCGCCGACAGATCGGCCGCCTCGGCGGGCCGCACATCGGCCTTCAGGCAGCTGGCGTAGAAGGCGGCGCCGGCGCCGAAGAAGGTGGCTCGTGCAAGGCCCGCAAAGCACCACAGCGTGCTCCAGTCTGGGGCCCCTCCTGCCCCTGCTGCCCCTGCTGCCCCTTCAGCTGCCGCGGCTGGCGCCGACGGGCTGCCGTCGAAGAGGCAGATCGTCGCCCCCACGAGCAGCCCCGCCATCTGGCAGTTCCACATGATCCAGCCGGTGGTGGAGAACCAGTGGAAGCGGTCGCCGCGCTCGGCTGCAGCGCCCAGGTCGCTCATCAGCAGCGTCTTCAGGCCCTCGAGGATCACGCCGCCGTGGCCGTGCACGATGGGCTTGGGCAGCCCCGTGGTGCCGCTGGAGTAGACGATCCACAGCGGGTGGTCGAAGGGCAGCCACTCGGGCTCGAGCGCGGGCGGCTCGCCCCTCGAACCCGCACCCGCACCCGCACCCGCACCCGCACCCGCACTCGCACTTTCGGTCGCGCTGTCACTTGCCCCTGCTCCCGCATGCAGGCCCGCCAGCAACGCATCCAGCTCTGCGCCCCGCACCGCGTGCCGCACGCTCGGCAGCCCCGCGAGCAGCTCATCCACCAGGCCACGCTTGTCGTGCGCCACCCCGCCCCAGCGCACGCGGTCGCAGGCCAGCAGCACCACCGGCTCGATCTGGCGGAAGCGGTCGAGCACGGCCACCGGCCCCATGTCGGGCGCGCACACGCTCCACACCGCGCCGAGGCTCGCCACGGCCAAAAAGAGTGCGGCCGTCTGCGGCGTGTTGGGCAGCACCGCACACACGCGGTCGCCGCGGCGCACGCCCAGGGCGCGCAAGCCCGCCGCCGCATGCGCCACCTGCTGCGTGAGCACGGGCCACGAGACCTCGCCGAGTTCGCCGCGCGCGAGCATGGCCTCATCAGCATGCACGATGGCCGGGCACCCCGCGGCCTGCGCAGCGTCCCCATGGCGCAGCACCTGGCGCGCGTAGTTCAGCTGCGCACCGGGGAACCACAGCGCCCCGGGCATGCGTGCATCGGCCAGCACCGCCGTGTGGGGCGTGGGCGAGACGAGGCCGTGGAAATCCCACATCGATTGCCAGAAGGCGTCGAGCTCGGTCACGGACCACTGCCACAGCGCGTCGTAGTCCGCAAAGCGCAGGCCGCGCTCGCGTTCGAGCCAGGCTTGATAGGCCGCGATGCGCGGCACGCGAACGGTCATGCCTGCGCCTCCACATCCACGAAGCGCCAGAAGTCGCGCATGAAGGGGTGCACCCACAGGTTCTTCAGGCGCGGCTGCACGAGCACGTTGCTGATCGCGTGCGCGTGCACCTTGTAGGGCATGTAGGCGGTGAGCATGTCCTTGCACTGGCGCATCAGGGCCTCGCGCTCGGGGCCGTCGGGCAGGCGCATCTGGCGCTCGTACAGCCGGTCGTAGGCCGGAAGCTGAAAACGCGCGTCATTCGATTCACTCGCATTGGGCCCGTAGCCCAGGCCCAGGAAGAAGCCGCCATCGGGCGAGCCCGCGCTCCAGCCGTAGCCCCACATCATGAGCTGGCCGGCGCGGCTCTTTTTGAGCAGCTCGGGCCAGGTGGAGATGTCGAACTCGATGCGCAGGCCCACGCGGTTCATCGCGCGCTTCCACAGCTCGCTGGACAGGCGCGAGCGCTGCCCGCCGGCGCTGGCCATGCGCAGCACCAGCGGCTGACCGTCGGGCTGCTCGCGCCAGCCGTCGCCGTTTCGGTCGGTGTAGCCGTGCAGGTCCAGCAGCGCCTGCGCGCGCGCGGGGTCGTGCGCGCTCATTTCGCTGCGGTAGTCGGGCTCGTAGCCCGAGGTGAAGGGCGAGACGAGCGACTGCGCGAGGATGCCCTGGCCCCCCATCACGCGCTCGATGTAGGCCTGACCGTCGAAGGCCAGCGACACCGCGCGGCGCAGCGCCACCTTGGCCGGCGTGTAGCCCCCCACCAGCGGGTGCTCCATGTAGAAGTAGCTCATCTGCATGTAGGGCTCGAGGTTGCGCTGCAGCGTCACGCCCTTCTTCTGCAGATAGGGGGCCAGGCGCCCGGCCGGCACGGCTGCGGGCACGAAGGCCGGGGGCACCCCCAGCCAGTCCAGCGAGCCGGTGAGGAAGGCGAGCCAGCGCGGCTGCTCCTCCTCCACCACGTCGAGCACCACTTCGTCGACGAGCGGCAGCGCACGGCCGGCCAGGCGCTGCGCGATCTCGCGCGCCACGGGCTCGTCGGCAGGGGTGCCCTGGTAGGGGTCGCCCCGAAAGCGCGGGTTGCGCTCGAGCACGAGCTGCGAGGCGCGGCGCCAGCTCTTGAGCCGAAAGGGCCCCGTGCCCACCGGGTGGTCGCCGATGTCCTTGGGCCCGTAGTGCTCCACCACCTCGCGCGCCACCGCACCCGTCAGGCCCGAGTCGGCCAGCAGGTACACGAAGCGCGGGTTGGGCTCGCCCAGCACGAGGCGGAAGGTGTAGCGGTCCAGCGTGCGCAGGCCCTCGACCTCGGTGTCGTAGTCGAAGGGCCGGCGCGATTTCAGCGCGGCTTCGCGCAGCTGCGACAGGCCCAGCAGCTTGGTGTTCTCGAAGAGGTAGAGGTCGCCCGAGTTGTACTGCGGGTCGTAGAAGCGCTTGATCGTGTAGACGTAGTCGGCCGCGACGAGTTCGCGCCGCGCGCCCTTGAAGGCGGGGTCGTCGGCAAAGTGGATGCCTGCTCGCAGCTGCACGGTGATCGTGCGCCCGTCGGGCGAGATCTCGGGCAGGGCGCGCGCCGTGCGCGGCACCAGCGCGACGGGGCGTGCCAGGTAGTCGTAGCTGAGCGGCGCCTCCAGGATGTTGGCCAGCAGCGAGACGGTGTTGGCGTCGCTGTTGGTCTGCGGCGGATCGAGGATGGTCTCGGCGGTGGCAAAGGCCAGGCGCAGCACCTTGCGGACGCCGGGCGGGGCCGTGCTGGCCGCCGGGCCCGCTGCAGCACCGGTTGCGGCACCCGCCCGCCCCGAAGCGCCCGCGCCGAGCGCCGCCGTCGCGGCGGCCCCCTGCAGCAGACGAAGGCGCT
>JBJTVI010000221.1:0-4248 GCA_046081145.1 Rubrivivax sp. | reverse complement strand
AGGGGCCGGGCAGCAGGTTGTTGATCGTCACGTTGCGCGCGGCCAGGCGCTTCTGGCGCGCCAGCCCGGCGACGAAGCAGGTCAGGCCGGTGCGCGCGCCGTTGCTCAGGCCGAGGTTGTCGATCGGCGCCTTGACCGCGCCCGAGGTGATGTTGACCACGCGGCCGAAGCCGCGTTCGGCCATGGCGTCGACCGTGGCCTTCATCAGCTCGATCGGGGCCAGCATGTTGGCGTCCAGCGCGCGGATCCAGGCCTCGCGGTCCCAGTCGCGGAAGTCTCCTGGCGGCGGCCCGCCCGCGTTGTTGATGAGGATGTCCACCTGCGGGGCCGCGGCCACCGCCGCGGCACGCCCCTCGGCCGTGGCGATGTCACCCACCACCGTGCGCACCTCCACACCCGGATTCAGCGCCCGCAACTCGGCCGCCGTGGCCTCCAGCGCCTCGCGCCCGCGCGCCGTGATCACCACGTGCGCGCCCTCGCGCACGAGCGCCTGCGCGCAGCCCTTGCCCAGCCCCTTGCTCGCGGCGCACACGAGCGCCCACTTGCCTGCGATGCCCAGTTCCATGTGTTCGAAGACTCCGTTGTGTCGAGGGCGATTGTCAGCGCGGCGGCCCGGAGGCTGCTGGCGCGGGGGCTTGGGCCGACAGCGGCAGCGCCCACAGGCCCAGGTGGCTGGCCGAGACGCGCTCGCGCCCGGGCTCGCCGCGGTGGATCGGCCGGTTCAGCACCAGCGGCTGGGTGTCGGGCCCCTGCACCACCAGCGTGCTCGTGCCGCCCCCATCGAGGTTGATGCCATCGGTGGCCCCGAGCGCGCGCAGCAGCACGGCCAGCTCGTACAGCGCCACGCCCAGGCTGTAGCCCTCCTGGCGGCCGTCCACCACCACGACCCAGGCACGCCAGCCATCGTCGGCCAGGCCCACCGCGGTTCGCGGGTGCAGGGCAGGCGGCCGGGCGCCCTCGGCCGGCGGCCGAAAGAGCGGCACACCACGCTCGAGCACGATGTCGAAGCCGCCCACTGCATTGACCACGCCCGCGAGATCGAAGGGTGGCCGCGCCAGCCGGGCACGCCCGTCGGCCAGGATCATCAGCGCCGGGTAATCCTTCGTCTGGCCGGAGACGAGCCGCCCGAGGCTCACCTGCAGGCCCGCCACATCCAGCAGCGTGCCCTCCTCGTCCACCACCGGGCCGAAGGGCGCGGCGTTGATGGCGAGTTGCAGGCCGTGCGTGCGCAGAAAGCTGCTGGTGAACTGGCCCAGCGTCTCGCCCGTGTGCCGGCCCGGCGGCGCGAGCGGGGCCGAACCGGGCAGCGCCGGTGGCGTCGCAAACCAGCGCAGGCCGCGCGCGCGCAGGTCCACGCGCGCCACGTGCAGCACGAGCTTTCGCGGCTGCTCGAGCTCGATGCGGGCCGTCTCCACGCCCGTGAAGCGAGGCTGCCACGCCGCTTCGGGCAGGGGCTGCGCCTGCGCCGCAACCACCAGCGCCTCGGCCAGCAGGCCGGCGAAGATCCAGGTGCGCGCCCTCATTCAGCCCTCCTCAACGCGTGCGCGACAGCGCCGCCACGCCCGCAATCACGAGCACACTGCCCGCGGCCGTCCACACGGTAAAGGGCTCGCCCAGGATCAGCACCCCCATGGCCACCGTGCTCACCGGGCCCACCATGCCCACCTGCGAGGTCAGGCCCGGGCCGATGCGCTGCAGCGCCACCATCAGCATCAGCACCGGCGCGAAGGTGCACACCGTGCCGTTGAGCAGACTCAGCCACAGCACCTGCGGGTGCAGTCCGCCCAGCAGCGAGACCGGCCGCAGCACCAGGAACTGCGCGATGCACAGCACGCAGGCAAAAGCGGTGGCCAGGCCCGTGAGCCGGGCCGCGCCGATGCGCGAGACGACCTGGCCGCTGTAGACGAGGTAGACCGCGTAGGTGATGGTGGAAGCGAACACCAGGCCCGAGCCGAGCAGCACGTCGCGCCCCTCCAGGCTCAGCTCGTGCCCGAAGACGAGCAGCACCCCGAGGTAGCTCAGGCCCAGGGCCGCAAGCTTGCCGCGGCCCACGCGCCGGCCGTGCAGCACGCGTCCGAGGATCAGCACCATCGTGGGCGAGAGGTACAGGATCAGCCGCTCCAGGCTCGCCGTGATGTACTGCAGCCCGATGAAGTCCAGGAAGCTCGACAGGTAGTAGCCGATGAAGCCCAGGCCGAGCACGGCCAGCCAGTCGCGGCCCGACAGCGGCGCGCGCCCGCGCCCGGCACACAGCGCCAGCAGCACGAAACACGGCAGCGCCACCGCCATGCGCAGCATGATCAGCGTGACGGCGTCCACCTCGTGGCGGTAGGCGAGCTTGACGATGATCGCCTTGCCCGCGAAGCACACGGCCCCGAGCACCGCCAGCGCCAGGCCCTGGCGGTCGGGGGCGGCGCCCGGGCCTGTCGCGGCAGTCACGGCACCGGCCATGCAGGCGCAACCCTCGGCTCGACCGCAGGTGCCTCAGAAGCCCGAGGCCTGCCCGTCGCGGCGCGAGTCGCTCGCGGCGGCGTAGCCTTCCACCGCGGGGTCGCCCAGGCGCCAGATGAACTGGCCCGAGCCGTAATCCTGGTAGCTGTCGGCAAAGGGCTCCACGCGGTGGCCCAGCGCGCGCAGGCCCGCGGCCGTGTCGGCATCGAAGCCCGTCTCGGCGTTCACGATGCCCGCGTTCACGCGCCAGCGCGGCGCGTCGCAGGCCGCCTGCGGCTGCTGCCGGTAGTCGAGCATGCGCACGAGCGTCTGCAGGTGGCCCTGGGGCTGCATGTCCCCGCCCATCACGCCAAAGCTCATCACCGGCGCGCCGTCCTTCGTCAGGAAGGCCGGGATGATGGTGTGGAAGGGCCGCTTGCCCGGGCCCACCACGTTGGCGCGGGATTCATCCAGCGTGAAGCCATGGCCGCGGTTCTGCAGGCTGATGCCGTAGCCGGGCACCACCACGCCCGAGCCGAAGCCCATGTAGTTGCTCTGGATGAAGCTCACCATCATCCCGCGCTCGTCGGCGGCCGTGAGGTAGATGGTGCCGCCCTGCGGCACGTGGCCCGGGCCGAAATCCTGGGCGCGACGCGGGTCGATCAACTTCGCGCGCGAGGCCAGGTAGGCCGGGTCGAGCATCTGCGCGGGCGTGAGCGTCATGGCCGTGGGCTCGCCCACGTGGCGGTGGATGTCGGCGAAGGCCAGCTTCATGGCCTCGATCTGCAGGTGCTGCGAGGCAATGCCGTCCACCGGCAGTGCGGCGAGATCGAAGTGCTGCAGGATGCCCAGCGCGATCAGCGCCGCGATGCCCTGCCCGTTGGGCGGGATCTCGTGCACGGTGTGGCCGCGGTAGTCCTGCTGGATCGGCGTCACCCACTCGGGGGTGTAGCTGGCCAGGTCCTGCTCGGTCATCGAGCCGCCGTGGGCCTGCGCGTGGGCCGCGATGGCCGCGGCAATCTCGCCGAGGTAGAAGGCTTAGCCAAGCGTCTGCGCGATGAGCCGTAGGGTGCGGGCGGCCTCGGGGAAGGCGAAGCGTTCGCCCACGTGGGGCGCGCGGCCGTGCGGCAGGAAGGCTTGCGCGAAGCCGGGCTGGGTGGTGAGCTCGGGCAGGGCGGCGGCGGCCGTCCACTTGTGCTGGATGATCACGGGCACCCCGTACCCACGCTCGGCCACCTCGATGGCCGAGTCCATCAGGTCGCCGAAGGGGAGCTGGCCGTAGCGCCCGTGCAGGGCCATCCAGCCGGCCACGGCACCCGGCACCGTCACCGAATCCCAGCCGCGCTTGGGCGGGGTCTTCGCGTCGGCACCGTAGCGGGAGCGGAAGTACTCAGGCGTCCAGGCCGCCGGCGCGCGGCCCGAGGCGTTGAGCCCCTGCAGGCTCGAGCCGTCCCACACGATGCAGAACATGTCCGAGCCCAGGCCGTTGCTGCAGGGCTCGGCCACCATCATCACGGCGGCCGCGGCCACGGCCGCATCCACCGCGTTGCCCCCGCGCTGCAGCATGCGCAGCCCGGCCTGCACGGCCAGCGGATGCGAGGTGGAGACGATGTTGCGGGCAAACACCGGCGAGCGCTGGCTCAGGTAGCCGGTGCGCCAGTCGAAGGCGTGGGTCATGGCGGCAGGAAGTTGGGCGGGCAAACCCGCATTGTGGCGCCTGGCGGGGCGCAGCGCTCGCCGCTTGCGTCTCACAACACGGGCGGCTCGGGCCGGTCGGCCAGCGGCTCGCCCACGTAACGCCGCATCAGCGGTGGCTCG
>JBJTVI010000220.1:0-2267 GCA_046081145.1 Rubrivivax sp. | reverse complement strand
TGGAGTGGTTCGCGCCGGGCCACGGCTTTCTCGTCTCGAGGCCTCACGAGGTGGTGCGTGCGCTCGTGCGCCACCGCCTAGGGCGCGAGGCCAAGGTGGTGGCGGCGCTGGCCGCGGCCGGGCCAGGCGAGGCCACGCTGGAGGCGCTCGTGGAGCGGGTCTACGACGACGTGCCGCCGGGCCTGCACCCCGTGGCCCGGCGCTCGCTGCTGGCGCACCTGCTCAAGCTCGAGGCAGAGGGCCGGGCGCGGGGCACGGCGCAGGGCTGGACGGGGGCAGCCGCCGCTGCTGCGGGGTAGCGTCAGGCTGCGCCGGCCGGGGCGTCCGCCCAGCGGCCGTCGCGCAGCAACTGGTGCGGCCGGAAGGCGACCTTGTAGGCCATCTTCGGGCTCTGGGCGATCCAGTAGCCCAGGTAGAGGTGCGGCAGCCCGAGTTCACGCGTCTGCTGGATCTGCCACATGACGCTGTAGGTGCCGTAGCTTGCCTGCGGATCGGGGTCGAAGAAGGTGTAGACGGCCGAGATGCCGTCGTCCAGCACATCCAGGATCGAGACCATCCGCAGTGCCCCGGCCGCCGCCGAGCCGGCCGGCTCGCGAAACTCCACCAGGCGCGAGTTGACCCGGCTCTGCAGCAGGAACTGCGAGTACTGGTCGACGCTGTCGTGGTCCATTCCGCCGCCGCTGTGGCGGCCGGACTGGTAGCGCAGGTAGAGCTGGTAGTGCTCCGGCAGGAAGCCCAGGCGCAGCACCCGCGCCTGCAGCCCCGCGTGCGCCTTCCAGGCGCGGCGCTGGCTGCGGCTGGGGACGAAGCGCGCCACGGGCACGCGCAGCGGCACGCAGGCCTGGCAGCCGTCGCAGTAGGGGCGGTAGGTGAACATCCCGCTGCGCCGAAAGCCGCTGGCGATCAGGCCCGAGTACACATCGGAATTGATGAGATGGCTGGGCGTGGCCACCTGCGAGCGGGCCTGCCGCTCGGGCAGGTAGCTGCAGGGATAGGGCGCCGTTGCGTAGAACTGCAGCGACGAAAGCGGAAGTTCCTTCGGATGCGTCACGGAGCAGGTGGGCAGTCTTTCGAGTCAGGCTCGGGCGGCTCGAGGGCCAGCCCGGACCAGTGCGAAGGATCATAGGACCAATCGTCGGGCCCGGGCTCATCCACCGCGACGCACACATGGTTCTCGAAGGCCGTGCGCGGGAGTGTCTCGGCTCCCAGGCTGAGCAGGTGCTGCGTCTCCTGCTGGCAGTCGATGAGGGCCACCGCCTGCGCGCGGCAGAAGGCCACGAGCGCGGCCAGCGCGATCTTGGAGGCGTCGGTGCGATGGGCGAACATCGATTCGCCATAGACCATGCGCCCGATGGCCACTGCGTACAGGCCCCCGACGAGCTCGCCCCGCACCCAGGTCTCCACGCTGTGCACGCGCCCCAGGCGATGCCAGGCCGAGTAGGCGCGCACCATCTGCGGCACGATCCAGGTGCCGTCCTGCCCGTGGCGCGGGGTGCCGGCGCAGGCCTGGATCACGCGGTCGAAGGCGCTGTCGAAGCGCAGCTCGCAGCCCGGCGTGGCCAGGAAGCGCCGGATCGTCTTGCGCAGCGAGCGCGAGAGCCGGAACTCTGCCGTGCGCAGCACGGTTCGCGGGTCGGGGCTCCACCACAGGACCGGCTGGCCGGCGCTGAACCAGGGGAAGATGCCCCGGCGGTAGGCCTCCTCGAGCCGTGCAGGGTGCAGGCCGCCACCGGCTGCCAGCAGGCCCGGCGCCTGGCTGCCGGGGGGGAGTGCCTGCGCGGTGGGCGGCAGGGGGGTGTCGTCCTCGAGCCAGGCGATCATGGCTGGCGGCTCAGCGCCCCGCCGCCAGGGCCTGAACGCTGGCCACGCCGGCCAGGGTGGCGGCCAGCGAGCCACCCAGGTGCAGGGCAGCCAGCGTGGCCCCGGCCAGCAGGCGGCCCTGCTGCAGCAGCGCGACCACCTCGGCCGAGAAGGTGGAAAAGGTGGTCAGCCCGCCCAGAAAGCCCGTGACCACGAAGAGCCGCCACTCCGCCGGCCACTGCGTGTGGTGGGCAAAGAGTGCCAGCGCGAGCCCGGCGCCGTAGCCGCCGATCACGTTGGCCGCCAGCGTGCCGGCGGGCACCCAGGCGTGGGCGTGCTGCAGCCACAGGCCCAGGCCCCAGCGCAGCAGCGCGCCAAGCGAGGCGCCGGCGCAGATGGCGCCCACGGCGGCGAGGGTGGAGGAGGGCAGGCTCATGGGCACCGTGGGGGCATCTCGGGGCGTGGCG
>JBJTVI010000219.1:0-5057 GCA_046081145.1 Rubrivivax sp. | reverse complement strand
CAGCACCGCCAGCTGGCCCGGCACGTCCACCGACAAGCCGCTCGGCCCGAACGCTCGCACGTGGGTGCAGGGCTGCGCACGCGCCAGCACCTCCTCGAACACGCCCAGCCGGGCGAGCGCCGCGTGCGCATCGGGGATCAGGCCGTCGCCGCAGATCTTGTCGCGCGGAAAGTCGTGCTGGTCCACGAGCAGCGTGTCGATGCCGCGCCGCGCCAGCTCGAGCGCGCAGGCGCTGCCGGCCGGGCCCGCGCCCACCACCAGCACGTCGCAGGTGGCCGGGAGGCCGGGAAAGGCGGCGAGGGCGGGCAAGGCCGCAGAGGGGGTGGGATCGGCGGCGGACATCACGGCCCGCATTGTCTCAGCCGCCGCTACTTCGCGTCGGGCTCGGCCTTGGCGCCGTAGCGGCGGGTCCACTCGGCGATCAGGCGCGGCTGCTCGCGTGCGATCCAGCCGAAGTCCTGCGCGATCATCTTCTCGGGGATGTTGGGCGGCAGGTTCTCGATCTTCTGCACCCGCACCTTCACCGAGGTGAGTTCACCATAGCGTGCAAAGGCCTCCATGGCCGGGTTGGTCAAGGCCCAGTCGAGCAGGGTCTGCGCATCCTTCGGGTTACGCGTGCCCTTGACGAGGGCGGCAGCCTGCATGTCCCAGCCCGTGCCGTCGGCGGCCACCACCACGTCCAGGGGCGCGCCGGCGGTCTTCAGGCGCGCGCCGCGGAAGGGGAAGGACAGCCCCACGGCCACCTCGCCCGCGCCGGCCTGCTCGCAGGGCTTGCTGCCCGAGCGCGTGTAGCTGCGCACGTTCTCGTGCAGCCGGTCCATGTAGGCCCAGGCCTTGGCCTCGCCCCACATGCGCACCCAGGCCGTGAGCATGAGCGCACCGGTGCCGGAGGTGGCAGGGCTCGGCATCGTCACCTGACCCTTGAAGGCCGGCTGCAGCAGGTCCTCCCACTTGGCCGGTGTGGTGGCGCCTGCCTTGCGCGCGGCGTCCCGGTGCACGCACATGGCGCTCGACCAGGCGTACAGCCCCACCCACATTGGCGGCTGGCCGGTGTCGAGAAAGCGCCCGCCCACGCGGTCCAGGCCCTTGGGGGCGTAGGGCTGCAGCCGGCCCGCCAGAGCCAGTTGGGCCAGATTGGCGGCGGTGTGGGCAAACACGACGTCGGCGCGCAGCTTGTCGCCCTCGGCCACGATCTTGCGCTGCAGGGCGCCAGTGGAGTCGCGCACCCACTCCACCTGGATGTTCGGATGCGCCTTGGCAAAGGCCTCCGAGTAGATCTTGAGCGCATCGGCGTCGGCGCTCGAATAGACGACGAGCTTGCCGGCCAGCAGGGCAGGGGCAAGCGCCTCGAGGGTGAGCCCGGTCAGCCAGACGGAAAGGCGCAAAGGTGCCAAGCGAAGCTCCTGCGAAAACACGGGGTGCACGGGGCAGACGAGTCGGGCAGGATACCGGCCTCCCGGCGCCTCGCGCGGCCGGCCCCGCCAATCCCGACCCCGCCCCCGAGGAGCTGCCATGAGCCCCCCGAAGCGCCTGCGCTGGCCGATGCACGTGCACCTGAGCACGCTTTTCGCTGCGCTCTTCGTGATCCTGGCCGTCGCCTCGGCCGTGCAGCGCTACCGCGTCTCCACGCTGATGATCGAGTCGTCGGTGTCGGACCTCTTCAAGGTCATCAACCGGGAGGCCAACGACAAGCTGGAAAACGTCGTGGAGTCAGCCACGCTGGCGGCCAACCTGCTGAGCTTCACGAGCCTGGGCACGGCCACGAGCCAGGAGGAGCGGCTGCAGAGGCTGCCGCTCATGCGCCAGGCACTGCGCGCGTCGCCCACGCTGTCGGCCCTCTACGCCGGGTACGGCAACGGCGACATGTTCCTGCTGCGACGCCTGCGCAACGACAGCGAAGTCGCCCTTTTCAAGGCGCCGGCGGGGTCGCGCTACATCCTGCAGAGCATCGAGCGGACGCCTGCGCGCGCGG
This sequence comes from Rubrivivax sp., assembly GCA_046081145.1. Classification (GTDB taxonomy): domain Bacteria; phylum Pseudomonadota; class Gammaproteobacteria; order Burkholderiales; family Burkholderiaceae_C; genus Rubrivivax. The sequence goes on along the minus strand of JBJTVI010000219.1, from coordinate 3,085 downwards.
GACGCGATGCAGCCGCGCGCGCTCGCTTTGCCTACCTGGACGAGGAGCTGCACGTGCTGCGCGAGGACGACCGCCCCGATTACGCGGCCACCTACGACCCGCGCACGCGCGGCTGGTACCAGGAGGCCTTTCGCAGCGGCGAGACCACCACGAGCGAGCCCTACCTGTTCTTCTCGACGCGGACCCTGGGCATGACCATCTCCGCACCGGTGGAGAACACGCGCACCGTGGTGGGCGCGGACATCCAGCTCGACGCCTTCGGAGCGCTCTTCAAGCAGGTGAAGATGACGCCCGGCACCGAGCTCGCGCTCGCCACGCCCGACGGGCGCATGTTCGCGCACGAGGACCCCGAGAAGCTCTTCGTGGCCAGCGCCGAGCGCGGCGGTGGGCTGCGCATGCGCACCCTGGGCGAATCGGGGATCGCCGTGCTGCAGGCGCTGCACGCGACCGTGCAGGCGGTGGACCAGCAGGACACCCATGCCAGCGTGTTGGCAGTACAGGGGCGCAAGTGGCGAGTGTCGATCACGCCGGTGGAAGCCAAGGGGCAGATCAAGCTGCAGCTCGTCATGGCCGTGCCCGACGACGAGCTGCTCGTGGAAGCGCGACGCCAGCATATGCACGCGATCCTGTTCGCGCTGCTGCTGGCCGTGGTGGGCATCGCCATCGTGGTGTGGGTGGCGCGGCGGGTGTCCAGGCCGATCAGCCTGCTCGCGAAGGAAGCCGAGAAGATCCGGCGCTTCGAGTTTGGCGAGCCCGTGCAGGTGCGCTCGGTCATCGCCGAGATCCAGGACCTGGCACGCACCACCGACAGCATGAAGTCCACCATCCGGCGCTTCCTTGCGCTCAGCCAGGCCATCGGCTCGGAGCCCGACTTCGCCCGGCTCATGCCGATGCTGCTGCAGGAGACCCTCGAGGCCGCCGATGCGCCCGCCGGGGTGCTGTATCTCGTCGACGGGGATCGACTGCAGCCCGGGGCGGCCTCGGGCAGCCGAGGCGGCCTGGAGGCCCTGTCGGCCATGGCCCTGCTCGACGCCGTTGGCCTGCTGGGCCAGGCACTGTCGCAGCGCGAGGCCGCTTCAGGCGCAGTGGCCGCCCACGAGCTGGGCTCACTCGGGCTCGAGCAGTCGACCAGCGCTGCAGCAGCCCTCACCCAAGGCCTGGCGGTGCCGCTGCTCAACCGTGCACGCGAGCTCGTCGGCTGCCTGCTGCTGCTGCGCAGCCGCCCGTTCGACGAGGCGCAGGTCTCCTTCGTCCAGGCCTTGTCGGGCACGGCGGCCAGCGCGCTGGAGACGCGCGAGCTGATCCAGGCGCAAAAGGCCCTCTTCGAGTCCTTCATCCGGCTGATTGCCGGCGCCATCGACGCCAAGAGCCCCTACACCGGCGGGCACTGCGAGCGCGTGCCCGAGCTCACCAAGATGCTTGCTCGCGCCGCCTGCGAGCAAGGCAGCGGGCCGCTGGCGGGCTTCCGGCTGAACGACCAGGATTGGGAGGCCGTGCACGTGGCGGCCTGGCTGCACGACTGCGGCAAGATCACCACGCCCGAGTTCGTGGTGGACAAGGCCGCCAAGCTCGAGACGATCCACGACCGCATCCACGAGGTGCGCACGCGCTTCGAGGTGCTCAAGCGCGATGCCGAGATCACCTGCCTGCGCGAGGTGGCTGCCGTTGCGCCCGAGGCCGAGGCCCGCACCCGGCTCGCGGCTGAACTTGCACAGCTCGATGATGACTTCGCCTTCGTAGCGGCCTGCAACGAAGGCGGCGAGGCCATGTCGCACGAGGATCTGCAGCGGCTGCGGGAGATCGGCGCGCGCACGTGGCTGCGCACGCTGGATGACCGCCTGGGCCTGTCTTACGAAGAGCGCGAGCGCAAGACGCGCGAGCCGGCCTCGCCGCTGCCGGCGGTGGAGACGTTGCTGGCCGACAAGCCCGAGCACCGTATCGAGCGCCGCGCCGCGGACCGCATCGAGCCGGGCAACCCCTGGGGCTTTCGGATGGCGGTGCCCGAGCTCCTCTACGACCGCGGCGAGCTGCACAACCTGTCGGTCACGCGCGGCACGCTCACGGCCGAGGACCGCTACAAGATCAACGAGCACATCGTGCAGACGATCCGCATGCTCTCCACGCTGCCCTTCCCCAAGCACCTGCGCCAGGTGCCCGAGCTCGCCGGCGGGCACCACGAGAAGATGGACGGCAACGGCTACCCGCGCCGCCTCACGCGCTCGCAGATGAGCCCGGTGGCACGCATGATGGCCATTGCCGACGTCTTCGAGGCGCTCACCGCGGTGGACCGGCCCTACAAGAAGGGCAAGACGCTCTCGCAGGCCATCGGCATCATGGGCCACATGCGCCGAGATGCCCATATCGACCCCGCCCTCTTCGAACTCTTCCTGCGCTCGGGCGTGTACCGCGCGTACGCCGAGCGCTTCCTCAAGCCCGAGCAGATCGACGAGGTGGACATCGAGCGGGCGCTGGCCCCGGCCTGAGCGTCTTACTCGAGCCTCCCCGCGCGTGCCGGACAGGTGCCCGGCACGTGGCCCGAAGTGCCGGACCGCCGCCAGGCATCGGGCTTGACCTGCGTCAGGGTCGGGCGTTGCCCGCCCGCCGATGATCCCTGCATCGGAGGAACGGCCCATGAACGCCCCCAGTACCCTTTCACCGCCCACGGGCGGCACGCACCTCACGGCGAGCCAGCGCGCGCAGCTGGCGGAGCAGCTGCGGGCGCGCCTGCGCGAGCTCGACCGGCGCCTGGCGAGCCACCACGGAGGCGCCTCGCGCGTCGAGCACGCCCACGAAATGCTCGAGCAGGACGCCGACGACGCCTCGCAGCATGCGATGGACCGGGAGGTCGACCTCGGCCTGTCGGACAGGGAAGCGCGCGAGCTCGACGCCCTGGGCCATGCGCTGCGGCGCGTGCAGGAGGGCGGCTACGGCACCTGCACGGCCTGCGCCGCACCGATCCCCTTCGAGCGGCTGCAGGCCGAGCCCCAGGCCGAGCGCTGCCTGGGGTGCGAAGCCGCCCTGGAAACCCGCCTGGCGCGGACGAAGTGACCGGAAGTGCCCGGTGACGCCGGGCCTCAGCAGCCCG
>JBJTVI010000218.1:0-3183 GCA_046081145.1 Rubrivivax sp. | reverse complement strand
CCGACCGCTACTTCCAGGAGGCCGACGAGACGGCCAACCCCAACGCCGACAAGTTCGTGCCCGAGGGCATCGAGGGCCGGGTGCCCTACAAGGGCTCGGTGGTGGCCATCCTCTTCCAGATGGCTGGCGGGCTGCGCGCCTCGATGGGGTACTGCGGCTGTGCCACGATCGACGAGATGAGAAGCCGGGCCGAGTTCGTCGAGATCACCGCTGCGGGCATGCGCGAGAGCCACGTGCACGACGTGCAGATCACCAAGGAAGCGCCGAACTACCGCTCCGAATGAGTGTGCCTGCCTCCGCCGCATCCCGTCCATCGGGGTCGGGCCCCGGGCCGGGCGCGCCGGTGGCCCCGGCCGGGCCGCGTGCGGCCATGGGCTTCATCCTGCTCACGGTGCTCATCGACATGGTGGCCATCGGCATCATCGTGCCGGTGCTGCCGATGCTGGTGGGGCAGTTCACCCCGAACCAGACCGAGCAGGCCTTCTGGGTGGGAGCGGTGAGCTTCGCCTTCGGGGTGGCGAACTTCTTCGGCGCGCCGCTGCTGGGGGCGCTCTCCGATGCCTTCGGGCGCCGGCCTGTCCTGCTGCTGGGGTTCTGCGGCCTGGCGCTGAACTTCTTTGCCACCGCGGCAGCCACGGCGCTGTGGATGCTAGTGGCGGTCCGCCTGGTGGGCGGAGCGATGCAGGCCAACGCGGCGGTGGCCAACGCCTATGTCGCCGACATCAGCTCCCCCGAGGAGCGCGCACGCCGGTTCGGTCTGCTGGGCGCGATGTTCGGCCTGGGCTTCATCATCGGCCCTGCCGCCGGCGGCCTGCTCGGCGCGATCGACCTTCGGCTGCCCTTCGTCGTGGCAGGCGCGCTGGCCCTGGTCAACCTCGCCTATGGCTGGTTCGTGCTGCCGGAGTCGCTGCCAGTCGAGCGCCGGCGCGCCTTCTCCTGGAAGGCGGTGAACCCGGTGGCCTCGCTGCGGGCCCTGGGGCGCCTGGAGGGCGTCGGGCTCGTGGTGGGCGTGATCGCCTGTGCCGGGCTGGCGCAGGGCGTGCTCTACAACGTCTGGGTGCTCTACACCAGCTTCAAGTTCGGCTGGACGGCGCAGGACAACGGGTGGTCCCTCGCGGCGGTGGGCGTGGTCTCGGTGGTGGTGCAAGGCGGGCTGCTGCGCCTGCTGCTCAAGCGGATGGCGCCGCGCCGGCTGGCCGTGATGGGGCTGCTCTCCTCGACCCTGGCATACGTGGCGTGGGGTGCGGCCTCGGCCGGCTGGGTGATGTATGCGGTGATCTTCATGAACCTGCTCGGCTATACGGTGATGGCCTCGCTGCAGAGCATCGTCTCGGTCGCCGCGCGGCAGGACGAGCAGGGGCAGACGCTCGGCGCCGTCAGCTCCATCAACAGCCTCACCGCGGTGCTGGCGCCACTGGCGACCGCGCCGCTGCTGATGTCCGTCTCGCACCTTGCGCCGGGAGACTGGCGCATCGGTGCACCTCTGTTCTTCGGTGCAGCCCTGCAGGGCATCGGCCTGGTGCTGGCCTGGCTGCACTTTCGCGCCCATGAAGCCCGGTGAGCTCCCGATGCACGACAAGATCCTGATCCTGGACTTCGGCTCGCAGGTGACGCAGCTGATCGCACGTCGCGTGCGCGAGGCGCACGTCTACTGCGAGATCCACCCCAACGACGTCTCGGACGACTTCGTGCGGGCCTTTGCCCCCAGGGGCATCATCCTCTCGGGCAGCCACGCCAGCACCTACGAGGACCACCAGCTGCGTGCGCCGCAGGCCGTGTGGGAACAGGGGGTGCCGGTGCTCGGGATCTGCTACGGCATGCAGACCATGGCCGTGCAGCTCGGCGGCACCGTGCAGTGGAGCGACCAGCGCGAGTTCGGCTACGCCGAGGTGCGCGCCCGCGGCCACACCCGGCTCCTCGAGGCGATCGAGGATTTCCGCACTGCCGAGGGCCACGGCATGCTCAAGGTGTGGATGAGCCACGGCGACAAGGTGACGCAGCTGCCCCCGGGCTTCAAACTCATGGCCAGCACGCCAAGCTGCCCCATCGCCGGCATGGCCGACGAGTCACGCGGGTACTACGCCGTGCAGTTCCATCCCGAGGTGACCCACACCTCGCAGGGCCGCGCGATGCTCGAGCGCTTCGTGCTGGGCATCTGCCAGGCCAGGCCGGACTGGGTCATGCGCGATCACATCGCGGAGGCGGTGGCGGCCATCCGCGAGCAGGTGGGCAGCGAAGAGGTGATCCTGGGATTGTCCGGCGGGGTCGATTCGAGCGTGGCCGCGGCGCTCATCCACCGCGCGATCGGCGAGCAGCTCACCTGCGTCTTCGTCGACCACGGGCTGCTGCGCCTGAACGAGGGCGACATGGTGATGGAAATGTTCGCCGGCCAGCTGCACGCGCGCGTGGTGCGGGTGGATGCGAGCGAACTCTTCATGCGCGAACTCGCCGGCGTGATCGACCCCGAAGCCAAGCGCAAGATCATCGGGCGGCTCTTCGTCGATGTCTTCAAGGCCGAGGCGGAGCGGCTCAAGGCCGGCGACGGCGGGCACCAGGGGGCGACCTTCCTGGCCCAAGGCACGATCTACCCCGATGTGATCGAGTCGGGTGGGGCCAGGACGAAGAAGGCCACCACCATCAAGAGCCACCACAACGTGGGCGGCCTGCCCGAGCAGCTGGGCCTGAAGCTGCTGGAGCCGCTGCGCGACCTCTTCAAGGACGAGGTGCGCGAGCTGGGCGTGGCGCTCGGGCTGCCGCACGACATGGTCTATCGGCATCCCTTCCCGGGCCCGGGGCTGGGTGTGCGCATCCTGGGCGAGGTCCGCCGCGAGTACGCCGAGCTGTTGCGACGTGCCGATGCCATCTTCATCGAGGAGCTGCGCGCGACCGTCGACCCCGTGACGGAAAGGAACTGGTACGCGCTCACGAGCCAGGCCTTTGCCGTGTTCCTGCCTGTCAAGAGCGTGGGCGTGATACCTCTCTTCCAAAAAAAGGTGAAAATGAACCCTGCACCACTTCTTAATTCTACAGCAGGCAACATTTTCTGTGTGTACGTCCCTTAAAATGGTCTCCCTTCTTTTTTCAGTGGATTGGAACATTAATATCGCTAAAGTGAGGTAACTTACAATGGAGGGCCCACAAAACACCTTCAACCATGACATCCGATGCGTCGTGTGGTCCTAA
>JBJTVI010000217.1:0-2814 GCA_046081145.1 Rubrivivax sp. | reverse complement strand
CTCCACAGCGCCTCAAGATCGTCGGCGCCAGGAAGGCGAAGGCTCAGGCCAAGAATATCGAGGGGGATCGGCAGCGAAAGGAGCAAGACATGTTCCAACGAGGGCTATGACGGGAGGCCTGCCGCCAGCCCCGTTCAGCGGCAGCCCCAAACTAAGGTTCCAGGGATGTTGATTCCGATGACTGCAGTCGATCCTCTTGACGAATTAGCGGTAGAGGTTTTTTTTAAATGAAATGTACCGCCGCTTCCAGCCCCCCTTCGAAAGGGGTGTTTTGCCCGCGCACGGCGGCTGGCCGTGACCCCCCATTTTTGTCTGGTCACCGGGGGCTCCAGCGGCATCGGCCTCGCCTTGGCAGAGGCGCTGCAGGCGCGGGGCTGCCGCCTTGTGGTGATTGGCCGCGATGCGGGCCGGCTGGCTGCGGCCGAAGCCCGCCTCACGCCGCTCGGCCCCGTCCCGCCCGAGACGCTGGCACTGGATGTGACGGATTCGGCGGCGGTCCGCGCCGCCATGGAAGCGCTGCTTGCCCGCTACGGCGCGCCCTCCTGGGTGGTCACCAGCGCCGGCATCGCCTGGCCGGGCCGCTTCCTGGACCAGCCGCTCATCGAGCATGAGGCGCAATGGCAAACCAATTACCTCGGCACGCTCAATGTGCTGCACGCGCTGGCGCCGGCCATGGCACGGGCGGGGCGTGGACAGGTGATCCTGATTTCCTCTGCCGCCGCACTGGCAGGCTTCGCCGGCTATAGCGCTTATGCGCCCGCCAAATGGGCGCTGCGGGGGCTTGGCGATATTCTCTCCATCGAGCTTGGCGCGCATGGGGTGCGGGTGCTGACCGCCTTTCCGCCGGATACCGACACGCCGCAATTGGCCGAGGAGCGTGCCCGCCGCCCCGCCTTCACCGCCCGCTTCGCCGCGGGCAATAAGGCGCTTAGCCCTGCCTTCGTCGCAGCCAGCATCCTGCGCGCGGCGGATCGTGGCCGCCGCCATGTGGCGCCCGGCTTTGGTGCCGGCCTATTGCTGCTGGCGGGCGTGCCCTTCGCGCGCTATCTGGAGGCGCTGCAACGGCGCCTGCTGCGTCGGCACCCGGAGGATTTCCGCCCCCCGTGAATCCTGTTGCGCTCGATCCCCCGATCATTGAGGAAGCCGGCGAGGGTTGGCTGATCCCGGCCCATCCGCGCCCGCTGGACACGCCGCCCGGGGCGTTGCGCCTCGCGCTCATGGCGCGGCGCAGCCTGCTCACACCCTGGACCGCAGTGTCCTACGCCGCGCAGGATTTTCATTTTTTTCTGCTGCGACGGCAGGTCTGCGTCTTCAACGACCCGGCATCCATCCGGACTGTTTTCGTGACGGCGGCCGAGCGCTTTGAGCGCAAGGGAGCGATGATGCGCCGGGCGCTCGCCCCGCTGCTGGGCGATGGGCTATTCATTTCGGACGGCGAAACCTGGGGCCGCCGCCGCCCGCTGGTGGCCGATATCGCGCACAAGACGCAGGTACCGGTCTATGCCCCGGTGATGACAGGCGCCACCGCCGAGATGCTGCAGGGCTGGCGGCTTGGCGCAGAGATCAGCCTGCTGCCCGCGATGGCGGAACTGACCGCGCAGATCATCGCGCGATCCATCTTCGGCACCCGTCTTGGAGCGGAGGCGCTGAGCAGCATTGTGCGTGGCTTTGGTCGCTACCAGGCGCGGATTGACAGCTTCAACCTGCCCTTTTTTCTCGGCGCTGCCGAGGGCTGGCCGGTGGGTCGCGGGGCTGCCCTCCGCGCGGCCATCGCCGAGGTACATGGCGTGGTGGAGCATGTGATCACCGAGCATATTGCCGGGCGCGGCGAGCATGGTTCCATGGTGGACCTTCTGGTGCGCCGGATGCAGCGCAGCCCGGAATTGGGCCTCGACCTCCAGGCCCTGCGCAACGAGGCCGCGACCATTTTCATGGCCGGGCATGAAACCACGGCCGCTACACTCACCTGGGCCTTCTACCTCCTGGCCAAGGCGCCCTGGGCCGAAGCCGCCTTGCAGGGCGAACTCGACGCGGTGCTCGGGACGCGCGCACCGACCGTCGAGGATGTCCCGAACCTGCCCTATGCGCGCGCGGTGATCGAGGAGACATTGCGCCTTTACCCGCCCGTCCCCATCTTACCTCGGCAGTCGCGCGAAGCGACGCAAGTTGGGGACATCATGGTGGAAAAGGATGCGCTGGTGCTTGTGGTGCCGTGGCTGCTCCATCGCTCGCCGCATCTCTGGCCCGAGCCCATGCATTTTCGGCCCGAGCGCTTCCTGGGCGAGGCGGCGCCACTGCCCTACAGCTATATCCCCTTCTCCGCCGGGCCGCGGATTTGTGCGGGGCTGAATTTCGGGCTTTCAGAGGCGATCCTCTGCTTGGCCATGATCGCGCAGGCCTTCCGGCTGCGGCTGCGGCCAGGCTTCCGCGCCACACCGGTCTGTCGGCTGTCCCTCCGGCCGCGTCATCCGATCCTGGCTCGGCTTGAGGCGCGGCGATGAGCGATCCGCCGCCGCTGCCCGACCGCTATGCGCCGACGCTCGGGAACCGGCTGCTCGATGCCTGTGAGATCCTGCTTTACCAGGTATTCCGTCGGCTTCCGATCGATCTCGCCCCGCGGCTCTCGGCCCGCAGCACCGCCGCCGTGATCCGGCGCAACCGCCCCTGGGTCGTTGAGCGGGCCCGCGCCAATCTCCGCCGCCACCGCCCGGGCGCGAGCGAGGCGGAGATCGAGGCCTCGGTCACCGCCTTCCTCGACAATATCGGCCGCATCGTGGGGGAGACCGCCTGCGTTGGCCGCTTCATGGCCGCCGG
>JBJTVI010000216.1:0-2251 GCA_046081145.1 Rubrivivax sp. | reverse complement strand
CCAGAGGGAGACGATGGGGCCGCGCTGGCCGTCCATCTCCTCGTGGAACCACCCCTGCACCACGGGCCAGGGGTGGAGCATGAGGTTGCGGCCGACCAGGCCCGAGGAATTGGCGAGGCCATCGGGGAAGCGTGCGGATGTGCTGTGCAGCAGCAGGCGCGGGGTGCCGATGCCGTTGGCGGCCATGACCACCACGTGCGCGGGCTGGAAGACCTCGTTTCCGTCGCGGTCGTAGTAGATGGCGCCCGTGGCCATGCCGTCCGCGCGCCCGGCCTGCATGTCGCGCAGGTCGTCGCCTACGTAGGCGCAATGCGCGGCATCCTCTCCCATGCGGCGCGCCGCTTCGAGCAAGGGGGCGGGATGGGGCTTGGCGTGCGGCGTGGTGTCGCCACCAATGAGCACCGCGGCGCGCGAAGCCAACCCCAGCCCCTGGACGATCGGCTCGGCCAGCCAAAAGGCCTTGTTCGTGACGATGCCCCAGCGCACCCCTGCGCCGTCGAGTGCGTCGAGCATCGGCACCACCGCCTCGAACACGCACGTGCTGTGCAGCAGGCGCTGCGCGTAAATGTCGATGAAGGCGACGCGCAGCGACTCGTACTCGGCGTCGCCAGGCTGGAGGCCGAATCCCACGCGCAGCATGCCGCGTGCACCGGACCCGCCGACGGGACGGAAATCGTCCAGACTGCGTTCGGGCCGGCCGTGGCGACGCAGCAATTCATTGGCCGCACCCGCCAGGTCCGGGGCGCTGTCGATCAGCGTGCCATCGAGGTCGAACAGCACCACGCGGGTGCCTGGGCGGCGAACCATGGGCCGTGCTGCGGGGGAGCGGCCGTGTGCCGGTCGATCGGTGGCGGAGTGTCCGGGCGCCCGGGGCTCAGGGCGCGCGCCGGCACGCGAACAGGTAGTTCACGCTCGTGTCTTCCGTCATCGCGTACACGCGCGTGAGCGGGTTGTAGCCCATGCCGCGCGTACCCTGCAACTCGAGCCCCGAATCGCGGCACCAACGCGCAAGCTCGCTGGGGCGGATGAACTTGGCGTACTCGTGGGTGCCGCGCGGCAGCAGCTTGAGCACGTACTCGGCCCCGACGATGGCAAACAGGAAGGATTTCGGGTTGCGGTTGAGCGTGGAGAAGAACACCCAACCACCCGGACGCACGAGCGCGGCCACGGCACGCACGATGGAAGACGGATCGGGCACGTGCTCGAGCATCTCCATGCAGGTGACCACATCGAAGGAGCCGGGGGACTCGGCAGCGAGGGTCTCGGCTGACACCTCGCGGTAGGCGACGTTGGCCACTTCGGCCTCGAGCGCGTGCAACCTCGCCACGCCCAGCGGCCGGGTCGAGAGGTCGATGCCTGTGACGTGCGCAGCACGCCGCGCCATGGCCTCCGACAGGATCCCGCCGCCGCAGCCCACGTCAAGCACCCGCTTGCCCGAAAGGCGCGCCAGCCCATCGATCCACTCCAACCGCAGCGGGTTGATCTGGTGCAGCGGGCGGAACTCGCTCTCGGGGTCCCACCAGCGGTGGGCCAGCTCACCGAACTTGGCGAGTTCCTGGGCATCCGCGTTGGGCGCAGCAGGGGTGGCGGTGAAAGCGTCGGACATCGGGTGAACCTCGGTGCACATTGTCGCCTGCCCACACAGGCAGGTCCGGCAGGCAGGGCATTGGCCATCCGGGGCGAGGCGCCACGCGCGCCGAGCAGTCGATGCACGATAGAAAAAACCCCGCCGAGGCGGGGTTTTCGCCGAGGGGCCCTCGCGGGCCGGCTGATCAGCGGCGGGTGCGGGTACCGACGACCTCGACTTCCACGCGACGGTTCTTCGCGCGGCCTTCGGTGGTCTTGTTGTCGGCCACAGGCGACTTCTCGCCCTTGCCCTCGGTGTAGACGCGGTTCTTTTCGACGCCCTTTTCGGTCAGGAACTTCTTGACCGCCTCGGCACGGGCAATCGAGAGCTTCTGGTTGTAGGCGTCGTCGCCCACGGAGTCGGTGTGACCCACGGCGATGATCACCTCCAGCGCGATGCCCTTCGTCTTGTCCACCAGGTCAGCCAGCTTGGCTTGCGCCTCGGGCTTGAGCGTGGACTTGTTGAAGTCGAAGAAGGCATCAGCCGCGAAGGTCACCTTCTCGCTGATCGGCGCAGCCGGGGCCGGAGCTGGGGCGGGCGGCGGCGGGGCGGGACGCGCAGGCGGCGGGGGCGGCGGGGGCGGCGGGGCGGGACACGCAGGCGGCGGGGGCGGCGGCGGCGGGG
>JBJTVI010000215.1:0-4005 GCA_046081145.1 Rubrivivax sp. | reverse complement strand
GCTCGCGGCCGTGCCGCGTGACGGGCGGTATTCGCACCCCACCCAGCCCCTGTAGCCCAGCCGGTCGAGCTCGTCGATGAGCCAGCACACGTCGATCTCGCCGCAGCCTGGCTCATGCCGGTCCGGCGGGCTACCCACCTGCACGTGCATCACCCACGGCAGCGCCTGCCTGAGCCGGGCCGTGACATCGCCCTCCTCGCGTCCCACGTGGTAGACGTCGAAGATGAGCCCGAGGTTGGGCTGCTCCAGCTCGCGCAGCAGCGCCAGCGCCTCGCCCACCGTGTGCAGTGCAAAGCCCGGAAGGTCGTGCCGGTTCACCGGCTCGACCATGACGTCCAGCGCGTGCGCCGCCGCGCGCCCGGCCGCCCACAGCAGGTTCTGGCGCAGCGTGCGTAACGCCTGCGAGCGGTCGCATCCCGCGGGCACCAGGCCGGCAGGCGCGTGCAGGCGTTGCACCTGCAGCGCCAGCGCCCACTCCACCGCCTTGTCGAACTCCAGCCGGAACTCCTCGACGCGGCCGGGGTCGCAGGCCATGCCGCGCTCGCCGCCGTCCCAGTCGCCTGGAGCGGCGAGGAAGTTCAGGTATTGAAGCCCGCTGCGCGCGAGCAGTGTGGCCACCAGCTGCCGGTCATGCCGGTAGGGCACCCCGTACTCGATGGCGCGAAAGCCCGCCTGGCGGGCGAGCTCGAAGCGCCGTTCGAAGGGCCACTCGTTGAAGAGGAAGCTGATGCTCGCGCCGATCCGGGCCATCGCGTCTGGCTAGTCCATGAAGCCTGGCAGCAGCAGGCTGATCTTCGGAAAGGCAATCAGGAGGCCGATGACGACCGCATCCACCGCCACGAACCAGATCGCCCCGCGGAAGATCGCTGCCATCGACACCTGCGCACCCACCACCGTCTTGAGCACGAAGCAGTGGAAGCCCACCGGCGGGGTGAGCATGCCCACCTCCACGAGCTTGACCACCAGCACGCCGATCCACAGCAGGTCGAGCCCGAGCTTGCGGCACACGGGGATGAGGATGGGCAGCGTGAGCAGCATCACGCCGATGGGGTCGAGGATCATGCCGAGCACGAGGTAGACGAGCACCATCGCGGCAATGACGGCCCAGGTCGAGCCCAGGCTGGCAAAGCCCGAGGCGATGAAGTCGGGCACGCCCGACAAGGCGAGAAAGCGGGTGAAGAGCACGGCTCCCACCACCACGAAGAAGAGCGAGGCCATGCTGCCAGCCGTGTCGCTGAAGGCGCGCCGGGTGGTTTCCCAGCTCACCGAGCGCCTGGCTGCAGCCACCACCAGCGAGAAGCAGGCTCCCACCGCCGCCGCCTCGGTGGAGGTGGCCACCCCCGACCAGATGGCACCCACCACACCCAGCACGATGACGGGCAGCGGCCAGATGTCGCGCACGAGGGCGATGCGCTCGCGCCAGGTGTAGCGGCGCTCCTCCACCGGCGCCAGCTCGGGGCGGGCCTTGCACAGCCCGACGATGAAGAGCGTGAACACCACCGCCGTCAGCAGCCCGGGCAGCACGCCGGCAATCAGCAGCTTGTCGATCGAGACCTCGGCATACCAGCCGTAGATGACCAGGGCGACGCTGGGCGGGATGAGCGCATCGATGGTTCCCGCCGCTGCCACCGCACCCGTGGCCAGCGACGGGTTGTAGCCGCGGCGCAGCATCTCCGGGATGGCGATGCGGCCGATGGCCGAGGTGGTAGCCACGCTCGAACCCGAGGCGGCACCGAAGAGGGTGCAGGCCCAGTTGGAGGCCACGGCGAGCCCTCCGGGCAGCCAGCCCAGCCAGGCCTTGGCCGCATCGAAGAGCCCGCGCGTGAGGCCTATATGGTGGGCAAAGCTTCCCATGAGCAGGAACATCGGCACGGCCGACAGCGTCCAGTTCGAGGAGAACTGGTAGGGCAGAGTGGCCAGCGACCCCATCGCCGCACCCGTGCCGCGGATGGCGGCGATCCCGAGCAGCGACACGAGGCCCAGCGTCGCGCCGATGGGCACACGCAGCATCAGCAGCACGAACATCGCCGCGATGCCGGCAAAGCCGATCTGCAGGTTGCTCATGCGTGACCGCCAGGCGGGATGCCCGGTGCGTCGTCACTGGCAGAGGGCGCGGCAGCCGCAGCGAGCATCTGCAGCAGCAGCGCGCAGGTCACCAGCGCGCTTCCCACCACCGGAAACCAGCGCGAAGGCCACACCTCGATGCGCAGCGCCACCGCCTCGGAGGTCTCGCGCGCGGCCGTCTGCTCCAGAGCCTCGCCGAAGGTGGCGATGCACAGCAACCCGGCAAACACCAGCATGCAGGCATCGGCGAAGGCCTGCATCGCACGCTCGAGCCGGCGCGGCAGGGCGCCTTGCATCAGTTCCACCGCAATATGCTGGCGCCGCCACTGCACCCATCCCATGGGCAGGAAGATGCAGCCCACCATGTAATAGGTCGAGACGATCTCGAGCGTGCCCGGGATGGGCGCGCGCAGCAGCGCCTTGCCGAGCACGTCCAGGCTCACGTGCACCATCATCAGCGCTGCGGCCAGCGAGCCGAGCCCGAGAGCGAGTTCGTTCGCGCCACCCAGCAGGCGCGCGGCCGCAGGCTTCACGGCTTGAGCTTGGAGAAGATCTCGCGGCGCAGTGCGGCCTCGTACTTGGCCCGGTCGCCGCCCGTTTCGGCGACGATGCGGTTCCACTTGTCGAGTTTCTCGAGGTAGGTCTTGACGAGCGCAGCGGCCCCGGTGACGCCGCGCTTGTCGGCGTCGGCCACCACGCGCGCCTGCTCGGCGCCCACGTGGCTCGCCAGGAAGGCCTTGAAGTCTGCCGGCGCCGGCGTGCGCCGCACGCCCTTGGCGGCGGCCTCCTGGAAGGCGCGGTCGGTTTCCTCCATGTTCAGCAGCGTCGCCTCGGCCACGAGGAACGGCAACGCATCGATCATGGCCTGGCGCTGCGCCACCGAAAGCTTGCGCCAGCCCTCCCGGCCCACGGCCAGCACCAGGCTCGAGTTGTACTGGCCCAGCGGCTGGTCCACCACGGTCTTGACCACATCCATCAGGTTGTAGCTCTTGAGCCAGACCCCGCCCACGATGGCGCACTCCACCGCGCCGCGCTGCATGGCCTCGTAGACCTCGGTGGGCACGGTGCTCACGGGGTTGGCACCCGCAGCCTTGGCAAAGAGCGCGAAGGCCGAGGCGGCGCGTATCGCCTTGCCCTTGAGGTCCTGCAGCGAGCCCACGGGGGAGCGGCACTGCAGGTAGAACGGGGCCACCCCGTTGTAGGCCAGCGGCATCGCCTTGAAACGGTTGAAGTCGGCCTCGCACTGCGGGCAGTTGAGCAGCATCGTCTCGTTGATGGCCCCCGCCTGCGCCAGCGGCTGGGCGGTGATCATGGCGAGATCGGTGAGCGTCATCGAGCTCTTGAGGTCCGTCGTGTGGAAGGTGTCGAGCAGAAAGCCGGCATCGATGAGCCCGTCGCGCAGCGAGTTGCCGGTGGCGCGGAAGTTGGCCACCGTTCCGTCGAAGCTGCGCTCGAACTTCAGGCTGCCGCCGGCCGCCTGCTCCACCCGATCGAGGTAGCGGTTGGCCGCGATCGACTCGGGGCCCTTGCTCGGCGCGCCGCTGGCGTAGCTGAACCTGGCCTGAGACCAGGCTCCGGTCGGGGCTGCCAGCGCCAGCACCACAACGGCGACGGCGGCGCGCGCAGACACAGGCACTCGCAGGATGGGCATGGGTGTCTCCTCGCAGATGAAAGTGCCGGCCTTCGCATGGGCCGGATGCAGCTATGGTCGGGCCTGCCCGGACGCATGGCAACTTCGCCGCGCGCATGGGGGGCATGCGCCGTGCCGATGGAGCTTGTGCTCGCCCCACCCTGCGCCTAGATTGCGCGTCATGCACGTATGCAGCGCAAGACCATGAGGGCGATGGGCTACAGGCGCCAAGGGCCGGCACGAGAGGTGCTGCAGGCTCTGGAGCTGCCGCTGCCGCAGCCTGCCCCCGGCGAGGCGCGGGTTCGGCTGAT
>JBJTVI010000214.1:0-6435 GCA_046081145.1 Rubrivivax sp. | reverse complement strand
CCGCCCGGCTCGAGCGCCGCGGCCGGCGAGGACGGAGGCGAACTCGCCTTCACGCTGGAGGAGGTGCGCGAGGCGCGCCTGGTTCCGGTGATCGATTTCAAGGGCCGTGCGCGCGGCCCCGGGGTTGAGGAAAGGTCTGGAAAGCGATGAACCGCGAAATGCTGATGCTGGTGGATGCCATCTCGCGCGAGAAGACGGTGGAGCGCGAGGTCGTGTTCGGCGCCGTCGAGGCGGCGCTCGCCTCGGCCACGAAGAAGCTGCATGGCGGCGAGGTCGACATCCGGGTGGCGGTGGACCGCGACACCGGCGACTACGAGACCTTCCGCCGCTGGCACGTGGTGCCCAACGAGGCCGGGCTGCAGATCCCGGATGCCGAGATGCTGCTCTTCGAGGCCCAGGAGCAGATCGCCGACATCGAGGCGGGCGACTACATCGAGGAGCCGGTCGATTCGGTGCCCATCGGCCGCATCGGCGCGCAGGCCGCCAAGCAGGTGATCCTGCAGAAGATCCGCGATGCCGAGCGCGAGCAGCTGCTCAACGACTTCCTCTCGCGCGGGGACAAGATTTTCGTGGGCACGGTCAAGCGCCTGGACAAGGGCGACCTCATCGTCGAAAGCGGCCGCGTCGAGGGGCGCCTGAAGCGCAGCGAGATGATCCCCAAGGAGAACCTGCGCACGGGTGACCGTGTGCGCGCCTTCATCGCGGGCATCGACTCCACGCTGCGCGGCGCGCAGATCCTGCTCTCGCGCAGCTCGCCGGACTTCATGAAGGAGCTCTTCGCGCAGGAGGTTCCCGAGGTCGAGCAGGGGCTGCTGGCGATCAAGAGCTGCGCCCGTGACCCCGGCTCGCGCGCCAAGATCGCCGTGGTCTCGCACGACCGCCGTGTCGATCCCATCGGCACCTGCGTGGGCGTGCGCGGCTCGCGCGTGAACGCCGTGACCAACGAGCTCGCCGGCGAGCGCGTGGACATCGTGTTGTGGTCCGACGACCCGGCGCAGTTCGTCATCGGGGCGCTGGCCCCGGCCAACGTGCAGTCGATCCTCGTGGACGAGGAGAAGCACGCGATGGACGTGGTGGTCGACGAGGAGAACCTCGCGATCGCCATCGGCCGCGGTGGACAGAACGTGCGCCTGGCCTCCGAGCTCACGGGCTGGCGCATCAACATCATGACCGCCGAGGAATCTCAGGCCCGCCAGAGTCAGGAGTCCGACTCGGTGCGCAAGCTCTTCGTCGAAAGGCTCGACGTGGACGAGGAGGTGGCCGACATCCTGATCGCCGAGGGCTTCACGAGCCTGGAAGAGGTGGCTTACGTGCCGCTGCAGGAGATGCTCGAGATCGAGTCCTTCGACGAGGACACCGTCAACGAGCTGCGCAACCGGGCCAAGGATGCGCTGCTGACGATGGAGATCCAGAAGGAGGAGAAGGTCGAGGAAGTCTCGCAGGATCTGCGCGACCTCGAGGGCTTCACCGCCGAGCTGATCGTCCAGCTGGCCCAGGGCGGGGTGCACACCCGCGACGACCTGGCCGACCTCGCGGTCGACGAGCTCGTGGAGATGACCGGCATCGAGGAGGCCGCCGCGCGCGACCTCATCATGCGCGCCCGCGAGCACTGGTTCACCGCCTGAGCGGCTGGCCCTGCCTGCACACCGACCCCTGACCCGGCCCCACCACCCGATCGTCCCGGCACCCCCAAGGACCCGCACACATGGCCGTCACCACCGTCGCCCAGTTCGCCGCGCAGCTCAACCGCCCGACCTCGGCGCTGATCGAGCAGCTGCAGTCGGCCGGCGTCGCCAAGCAGTCGCCCGACGACCCGCTGACCGAGGGCGACAAGGAGCGCCTGCTCGGTTTCCTGCGCACCTCCCATGGCACCGCGAGCGCCGAGCGCAAGAAGATCGTGCTGACGCGCAAGAGCACGAGCGAGATCAAGCAGGCCGACGCCTCGGGCAAGGCGCGCACCATCCAGGTCGAGGTGCGCAAGAAGCGCACCTTCGTCAAGCGTGACGAGGTGGGTGCCGGCGCCGCCGAAGAGCAGCCATCTGCCCCCGTGATCGACGCTGCCGAAACGGCCCGCCGCGAGGCCGAGGCGGCTGCGCAGGCCGCGCTCATCCAGCGCCAGATCGAGGATGCCGAGGAGCGCCAGCGCCAGGCTGCCGCGCAGGCCCAGCGCGAAAGCGAGGCTGCCGAAGCCGCGGCCGCCGAGGCCGAAGCGGCGCGTCTTGCCGCGCAGGAGGCTGCACGTGCAGTGGCCGCCGCGGCTGACGCGCCCGCGGCGGCGGCACGCACCCCCGCCCCGGCCGCCGAAGGCGCCGCTGCAGCGCAAAGCCCGGCCGCGGATGCCCCCCGCGCTGTCGCACCCCCCGCCCCGGCTCCCGTTTCCGCGGTGGCGCCCGCTGCGCCTGCCGCCCCCGAAGCGGCTGCTGCCGCCGCCAAGGCCGAGCCGCCCCGGCCCGGGCTGCGCGTGGTCAAGGCCGCCGATGCCGACGCCTCGGCCCGCCAGGCGGCTGCCGACTCCGATGCGCGTCGCCGCAAGGCCGAGCAGGAGGCTGCCGCCATCCGCGAAATGATGGCCCGGCCCAAGCAGGTACTCACCGCGCGCAAGCCCGAGGAGCCCAAGCCGGCCGAAGGCGTCGGCATCAAGGGCACGATCCACAAGCCCGCGGCCAAGCCAGGCGCCCCGGGTGCCGCCCCGCCGGCTGCGCCCAAGCCTGGCGAGAAGAAGCAGGTCAAGAGCGAGAAGCTCTCCTCCAGCTGGGCCGACGATGCCGCCAAGAAGCGCGCTCTCAAGACCCGTGGCGACTCGGGCGGCGCGCGCGCCGGCTGGCGCGCCCCGCGCGGCTCGCGCCGCGGCGAGCGTGACGACGGCAGCGACAGCTACGCGCAGGCCGCTGCGCCGCAGGTGCAGGAGGTGCACATTCCCGAGACCATCAGCGTGGCCGATCTCGCCCACAAGATGAGCGTGAAGGCCAGCGAGGTCATCAAGCAGCTGATGAAGCTCGGCCAGATGGTCACGATCAACCAGCAGCTCGACCAGGAGACCGCGATGATCGTGGTCGAGGAGATGGGCCACAAGGCGCTGGCGGCCAAGCTCGACGACCCCGAGGCCTTCACCGAGGAGGAGCAGGCGGCGCAGACGGCGGAGCTGCTGCCGCGTGCCCCGGTGGTCACCGTGATGGGCCACGTCGACCACGGCAAGACCTCGCTGCTCGACTACATCCGCCGCTCGCGCGTGGCGGCGGGCGAGGCCGGCGGCATCACCCAGCACATCGGCGCCTACCATGTGGAGACCCCGCGTGGCGTCATCACTTTCCTGGACACCCCGGGCCACGAGGCCTTCACGGCCATGCGTGCCCGCGGTGCCAAGGCCACCGACCTCGTGATCCTGGTCGTGGCGGCCGACGACGGCGTGATGCCGCAGACGAAGGAAGCCATCCACCACGCCAAGGCGGCCGAGGTGCCGCTGGTGGTGGCGATGAACAAGATCGACAAGCCGGAAGCCAACCCCGAGCGCGTGAAGAGCGAGCTCGTGGCCGAGGGGGTGGTGCCGGAAGACTTCGGTGGCGATTCGCCCTTCGTTTCCGTGTCGGCCAAGACCGGTCAGGGTGTGGACGATCTTCTCGAGCAGGTGCTGCTGCAGGCCGAGGTGCTGGAGCTCACGGCCCCGACGGCAGCCGCCGCCAAGGGCCTGGTGATCGAAGCCCGCCTGGACAAGGGCCGCGGCCCGGTGGCCACGGTGCTCGTGCAAAGCGGCACGCTCAAGCGGGGTGACGTGGTGCTGGCGGGTTCAAGCTACGGCCGCGTGCGTGCCATGCTCGACGAAGACGGCAAGGCCACCCAGGAGGCCGGCCCCTCGATCCCCGTGGAGATCCAGGGCCTGACCGAGGTGCCGCTGGCGGGCGACGATTTCATGGTGCTGGCCGACGAGCGCCGCGCGCGCGAGATCGCCACCTTCCGCCAGGGCAAGTACCGCGAGGTCACGCTCAGCAAGCGCCAGGCCGCCAAGCTCGAGAACATGTTCGACAACATGGGTGAGGGCCAGGCGCAGACGCTGGCACTCATCGTCAAGGCCGACGTGCAGGGCTCGCAGGAGGCGCTGTCGCAGTCGCTGGTCAAGCTCTCCACGGCCGAGGTCAAGGTGCAGATCGTGCACGCCGCAGTGGGTGGGATCAGCGAGAGCGACGTCAACCTGGCAATCGCCTCCAAGGCCGTGATCATCGGCTTCAACACGCGGGCCGACGCCGGTGCGCGCAAGCTTGCCGAGAACAGCGGCGTGGACATCCGCTACTACGACATCATTTACGACGCCGTGGACGACGTGAAGGCCGCGATGGCCGGCATGCTCGCCCCCGAGCAGCGCGAGGAGGTCATCGGCACGGCCGAGATCCGAACCGTGTTCGTCGCCTCCAAGATCGGTACGGTGGCAGGCTGCATGGTCACCGCCGGCCAGGTGGTGCGCAGTGCGCGCTTCCGCTTGCTGCGCGACAACGTGGTGATCTACACGGGCGAGCTCGAGTCGCTCAAGCGTCACAAGGACGATGTGCGCGAGGTCAAGGAAGGCTTCGAGTGCGGCATCAAGCTGAAGAACTACAACGACATCAAGGAAGGCGACCAGCTCGAGTTCTTCGAAATCCGGGAGGTCGCCCGCACGCTCTAGCGCGGCGACGGTCCTCCCTGGCAGACCCCGCCCACCGCACACGGTCGGCGGGGTCTGTGCTTGAAGGGGCCTGAACATGACACGGCACAAGAAGGCGATCCCCAACCGCGGCCACCGCGTGGCCGACCAGATCCAGCGCGATGTGGCCGAGCTCGTGCGCGAGCTCAAGGACCCGCGCGTGGGCATGGTCACGGTCAATGCCGTGGAGGTCACGCCCGACTATGCGCATGCGAAGGTCTTCTTCTCGGTGCTGGTGGGCGATCCCGCCGAGTGCGAGGCGGGTCTCAACGACGCCGCTGGCTGGCTGCGCAACGCCCTGTTCAAGCGGCTGCAGTTGCACACCGTCCCCACGCTGCACTTCCAGTTCGACCGCACGACCGAGCGCGCTGCCGACCTCAGCGCCCTCATCACGCGGGCCAATGCCACGCGAGCCCGTGAAGACTGAAAGCCACGCGCGCCCGCCTCGCCGTGCCGTGCACGGCGTGGTGCTGCTCGACAAGCCGGTGGGCCTGACGAGCCAGCAGGCCCTCTCGCGTGCCAAGCGGCTGCTGCGAGCCGAGAAGGCCGGCCACACCGGCACGCTCGACCCGTTGGCCGGCGGCTTGCTGCCGCTGTGCCTCGGGGCGGCCACCAAGTTCGCCCAGGCGAGCCTGGAGGCGGACAAGGCCTACCGCGCCACGTTGCGCCTGGGGCAGACGCGCCGGGGCGGCGACCTCGAAGGCGAGGTGCTGCGCGAGCGGCCCGTGGCCGTCAGTGAAGCCGTGCTCGACGAGGCCCTGGCCGCCTTCACCGGCACCTTGCAGCAGGTGCCGCCGATGCACTCGGCGCTCAAGCACGAGGGCCGGGCGCTCTACGACTACGCGCGGGCGGGCATCGAGGTCGCGCGTACGCCGCGCACCGTGACGATTCACGCGCTGGAGCGCGTGCACTGGAGCGGCGAGACGCTCGTGCTGGATGTGCACTGCAGCAAGGGCACCTATGTGCGCACGCTCGCCGAAGACTTGGGCGAGCGGCTGGGCTGTGGCGCTCATCTCGCGGGCCTGCGACGCACCGCCAGTGGCACGCTGCGGGTCGAGCAGGCCATCACGCTCGAGGCGCTCGAGGCCCTGGACGAAGCTGGGCGCGAGGCCCGGCTGCTCAGTGCCGACGTGCTGATCGCCGCCTGGCCCGAGGTACGGCTGGCGCACGACGAGGCGGCGCGTTTCCTCAGCGGCTTGCGCCGGCGCCTGGCGCGCCCCGATGCCCCGGCCGTGCGCGTCTACGGCCCCGAACCGCGCGCCTTCCTCGGAAGCGCCCACATCACCGGTGGCGAGCTCATCGCCGACCGCCTGCTCAGCCCCCTGGAAGTGCAGGCGCTGCTTGCCGAAAGCCCCCGACCATGAACACCCAGATCCGCAACATCGCCATCATCGCGCACGTCGACCATGGCAAGACCACCCTGGTGGACCAGCTGCTGCGCCAGAGCGGCACCTTCAGCGAGCACGAGAAGGTGGCCGAGCGCGTGATGGACAGCAACGACCTCGAGCGCGAGCGCGGCATCACCATCCTGGCCAAGAACTGTGCCGTGTCGTGGCAGGGCACGCACATCAACATCGTGGACACCCCGGGCCACGCCGACTTCGGCGGCGAGGTGGAGCGGGTGCTCTCGATGGTGGACGGCGTGCTGCTGCTGGTCGATGCGGTCGAAGGCCCGATGCCCCAGACCCGTTTCGTGACGAAGAAGGCGCTCGCCCAGGGGCTGAAACCTATCGTCGTCGTCAACAAGGTGGACCGCCCGGGCT
>JBJTVI010000213.1:0-3612 GCA_046081145.1 Rubrivivax sp. | reverse complement strand
CCGAGAGCGCCGCCGTGCACGTGGTGGGTGCGGAGTACCGGGCCGCGGCGGCCTTCGCCGTCCTGATCGCCGTGCTGCTGGTGCGCCCGACGGGGCTGTTTGCGGAGAAGTCATGATCGAAGGCTGGCTCTCCTACGGCAGCTTCTTCCTCGTCTTCGCGAGCACCTACGCGATCATCGTGCTCGGGCTCAACCTGCAGTGGGGCTACACGGGCCTGTTCAACGTCGGCGTGGCCGGCTTCGTGGCGGTGGGCGCCTACACCTCGGCCATCCTCACCACGCCTGATGCGGCCGAGCGCATCGGGGGCTTCGGCTGGCCGGTGGCCGCCGGCTGGCTGGCGGCGATGGTCACCTCGGGCCTGGCCGGGCTGCTGGTGGGGGTCCTCACGCTGCGGCTGCGGCACGACTACCTGGCCATCACCACCTTCGGCGTGGCCGTGACGATCCAGCTCCTGGCCGCCAACCTGCAGGGCCTCACGGGCGGCACCTTCGGCATCCAGTTCATCCCCAAGCCCCTGCAGGCGTGGCTGGGCACCGGCACGGCCTGGAACGCGGCCTACCTCGCGCTCGTGCTCGCGCTGCTGGGCCTGGCGTGGTGGGGGCTCGAAACCCTCGTGCGCAGCCCCTGGGGGCGGGTGCTGCGCGCCATCCGCGAGGACGAGGTGGCGGCCGAATCGCTGGGCAAGCGTGCCTTCGTCTACCGTCTGCAGAGCTTCGTCATCGGCAGCGCGCTGATGGGCCTCGGAGGCGCGGTCTACGCCCATTTCGTGGGCTACATCGCGCCAGAGGACTTCCTGCCCATCCTCACCTTCCAGCTCTGGGCCATGCTGATCGTGGGGGGCTCCGGGCGCAATGTGGGCGCAATCGTGGGTGCCTACGTGGTGTGGGGCTTCTGGGCGCTGGCCGGTGGTGCCTTGCGGGGCCTCGTGCCGCAGGCCGAGCAGGCGCGTGCCGCCGCCTTGCAGGTGGTGCTGATCGGGGTGCTGATCGCGCTCGTGCTGGTGCTGCGGCCGCGGGGCTTGCTGGGCGAGCGTCTCGGGGTGTCGCGCGCGGCGCAGGATGCGGGCTGAGCGTCCGTTCGCGCCCCAGGAGCCGCCCAGCCGGTTGCAGTCTTGCGGGTCCCGTTGGGCGTTGCAACCAGCGATGCCCTGCCCGAGCGTGTGCTCAGAACGGCGCGTCTTCGTCCTTCGGGACCGATGGCGCCACTTTGCGCAGCCGGCGCGAAGGCGCCGGCGCGGCTGGCGCGGCCGATGCGGCGGGGTCTGCATCAGAGCCGGCAGCGGCCTCGATGAAGGCAGAGGTGGCATCGAGCGTGCCCTCGGAAGCGGGGTGGGCTCTGGCCGGCTGCTGCGCGGCGCCCGTGGTCTCCGCCGGCGCGATCACCCGGGTGTAGGCGGACAGCGTCTGCACCAGCTGCGCGTAGATGCGCGGGTTGCCCGCGATCACCTCGCGCTGGTGCAGGAAGTCGGCCTCGCCCGTGAAGTTGCCCACCAGGCCGCCGGCCTCGGTGACGATGAGCGAGCCCGCCGCCACGTCCCAGGGCTGCAGCCCGGTCTCGAAGAAGCCGTCGTACCAGCCGGCCGCGACGTAGCACAGGTCGAGTGCCGCCGCACCGGGCCGGCGCACGCCCGCGCAGTTCTGCATCACCTCCTCGAACATCTTCAGGTAGCGCTTGAAGTTGTCGCCCTTGCGGAAGGGAAAGCCCGTGCCGATGAGCGCATCGGACATGCGCACCCGCTTCGAGACACGCAGCCGCCGGTCGTTGAGGAAGGCGCCCCGGCCCTTGCTGGCCAGGAAGAGGTCGTTGCGCGCCGGGTCGTAGACCACGGCCTGCTCGATGCGGCCGCGAAAGGCCAGCGCGATCGACACCGCATACACGGGCAGGCCATGGATGAAGTTCGTCGTGCCGTCCAGCGGGTCGATGATCCACAGGTAGTCGCTGTGGCGTGCGCCGCGCTCACGGCCCGATTCCTCGGCCAGGATGCCGTGGCCCGGGTAGGCCTCCAACAGCGTGGAGATGATGGCCTCCTCCGCTGCGCGGTCCACCTCTGTGACGAAATCGTTGGTGCCCTTGGTCGCCACCTTCAGCACATCGATGTCGAGCGCCGCACGGTTGATGATCGACCCGGCCGCGCGGGCGGCCCGCACGGCGATGTTGAGCATGGGGTGCAGGGTCTGTGACATCGGCGTGGCGCTCGGGGTGGGCAGGCAAGCCAGGCGAAGGCGGGCAAGGCCCGCAACGAGCGATCCGGCAGGCCGCTGTGGGCCAGGCCAGTGTCGTGAGCGGGCATCGGTGACAAAGAACGGCACGCCACAATGCGTGGTCGGCCAAACCCCGCATTCTACCGCCCGTGCCTGCTTCCACCGACCCCGCATCCCCGGTCCAGCCGGCCCAAGAGCCTGTGCCCGTGGACCCGACACGTTTCGTCCTCGTCGGCACCAGCCACGGCGGCAACGTGGGTGCGGCGGCGCGCGCGATGAAGGTGATGGGCTTCTCGGAGCTCGTGCTGGTGGCGCCACGTTTCGAGGACGTGCTCGAGCGCGAGGAGACGGCGGCCTTCGCCAGCGGCGCCGCAGACGTGCTGCAGCATGCCCGGATCGTGCCGACCCTGGCCGAGGCCCTGGCGGGTGTCACCTTTGCCTGCGCCACCGCCATGACCCCGCGTGACTTCGGCCCCCCCACCTGGGCGCCGCGCGAGGGCCTGCCGCTGCTGGCCGCGCAAGGGCACCGGGTGGGCTTCGTCTTCGGCTCGGAGCGCTTCGGGCTGGCCAACGCCGATGTCTACCGCTGCCACGCGGTGCTGTCCCTCCCCACCCATCCCGCCTACGGCTCGCTCAGCCTCGCGCAGGCGGTGCAGCTCGTGGCCTACGAGTGGCGACAGGCCCTGGGCAGCTACCCGGTGTGCAGCGCCACTGCGCCGCCCGAATGGGCCGACGCCCAGGCCGTGCAGGGCGTGCTCGACACTGGCAGCAGGCCCTCGAGCGCATCGGCTACCTCGACCCGCGCGCACCAGGCAAGCTCCTGCCGCGCCTGAACCAGCTCGCCAACCGGCTGCAGCTCACGCGCGAGGAGGTGCACATCCTGCGCGGCATCGCGCGCGCGGCGGCCGCGCACGCGCCGCCCTACACTGCGCCTCCCGCCACCCCCGCCTCTGCACCCTCCGATCCCGACCCATGTTCTTCCGCCTGCGAGAAGACATCGCCTGCATCCGCGAGCGTGACCCCGCCGCACGCTCCACCTGGGAAGTCCTGACCTGCTACCCAGGGCTGCACGCGCTCGTGCTGCACCGATTCGCGCACGCGGCCTGGCGGCGCGGCTTGCGCTGGCTCGGTCGTTTCGTCTCGCACGTGGCGCGCGCGCTCACCGGCATCGAGATCCACCCCGGCGCCGCCATCGGCCGGCGCGTCTTCATCGACCACGGCATGGGCGTGGTGATCGGCGAGACGGCCGAAGTGGGCGACGAGTGCACGATCTACCAGGGCGTGACGCTGGGGGGCACCTCGCTGGCCAAAGGCGCCAAGCGCCACCCCACGCTCGGCCGCGGCGTGATCGTCAGCGCCGGCGCCAAGGTGCTGGGCAGTTTCACCGTGGGCGATGGCGCGCGCGTGGGCA
>JBJTVI010000212.1:0-5458 GCA_046081145.1 Rubrivivax sp. | reverse complement strand
CGCCGTTGCCGAACTCGTGGTCGTTGACGAGCTGCACCGCTTCGGCGAAATCCTTCGCCCGCACGCAGGCCAGCACCGGGCCGAAGATCTCTTCCTTGCAGATGCGCATCTGCGGGGTGACGTGGTCAAACAGCGTGCCGCCCGTGAAGAAGCCGCCCTCATGGCCCGCCACCCGGCAACCGCGGCCGTCCACCACCAACGTGGCGCCTTCCTGCACGCCGAGTGCGATGCAGCCCTCGATGCGGTCGCGCGCCTCGCGCGTGACGATCGGGCCCATCTCCACGTCGCCTTGCATGCCGTTGCCGATCTTCAGGGCGCGGGCGCGCTCGGCCAGGCGCGGCACGATGCGCTCGGCCACCTCACCCACCAGCACCGCCACCGAGATCGCCATGCAGCGCTCGCCGGCCGAGCCGTAGGCGCTGCCGATCAGCGCGTCCACCGCCTGGTCGATGTCCGCATCGGGCATCACCACCATGTGGTTCTTCGCGCCGCCAAGGGCCTGCACGCGCTTGCCGTGGCGTGCGCCCGTCTCGTAGAGGTATTGCGCGATCGGGGTGGAGCCCACGAAGGACAAGGCCTTCACGTCCGGGTGCGCCAGCAGCGCATCCACCACCACCTTGTCGCCCTGCACGACGTTGAAGATGCCCTCGGGCAGGCCCGCCTCGCGCAGCAGCTGCGCCATGAACAGCGAGGGGCTCGGGTCGCGTTCGCTGGGCTTGAGGATGAAGGCGTTGCCGCAGGCAATGGCCACCGGAAACATCCAGCACGGCACCATGCACGGGAAGTTGAAGGGCGTGATGCCCGCCACCACGCCCAGGGGCTGGCGCATCGTCCAGTTGTCGATGCCGGTGGAGACCTGCTCGGTGTAGTCGCCCTTGAGCAGCTGCGGGATGCCGCAGGCGAACTCGACGATGTCGATGCCTCGCGTGACCTCGCCTTGCGCGTCGCTGAAGACCTTGCCGTGCTCGGCCGTGATCATCGCCGCCAGCGTGTCGCGGTGCTGGTTCAGCAGCGCGAGGAAGGCGTTGAGGATGCGCGCGCGCCGGATCGGAGGCGTCTCGGCCCACGCCGGCTGGGCGGCGCGCGCAGCGGCCACGGCCGCCTCGACATCCTCGGCGCTGCCCAGCAGCACCTGGCGCGCTGCCGCGCCCGTGGCCGGGTTCCACACCGTCTGGCTGCGCGTGCCGCTGCCGCGAACGGGGTGGCCGCCGATCCAGTGGCCGACGTCGGTGCTCGTAGTGAAGGCTTGCGCTGCGCCCATGGTGGGTTCTCCTGCTGGATCGACCGGCCACACGCCGGGCGGGTGCGCAGTCTAAGGCGCCTGCGCCAGGGGTGCGGCGGGCTCAGTCGAAGCGCTGCGTGAGCACGAGGTAGGCGCGGTGCTGCCCGCTGCGCGCCGCCAGCGGGCTGCGGGTGATCGCGTCGTCGAGCCAGTGGTGGCGCCACTGGCCCTCCAGGCTCAGGCGCGAACCCAGCGGCCAGCTCGCCGCCAGCCCCGCCACCGCCACCGTCGACGCCGGCGCGGCGTAGGCACGGGTGGCCGTGGCCGTGGCCTCGGCGGCGCTCACCCCGTAGAGCTGGTTCACCCACTGCCGGGTGCGGTGCTCCACGCCCACGAGCGGGTAGAGCTTGAGGGCGCCGGCCTGCACGCGCGTACCGAAGGTCGCCTCCAGCAGGGCCCCGCCGGAGCTCGGGTCGTGCATCGCGTAGACGAACAGCCGCCCGAAGGGCAGGCTCTGCGCCGTGCCCACGCCCAGCGGGCTCGGGTTGCTGCGGTTGCGCAAGCCCATGAGCGGCGGCCGGTCGGCCTTGAAGCCCTCGGTGCTGAATCGCGCCACGAGCTCCAGGTGCCCGTTGCCCAGCGCCAGGGTCTTGAAGCCGAAGGTGTCCACCCGCCCGAACCAGCGCCCGTACTCTGCGTACACATAGGGCATGACGGTGAGCTGCGTGTCGTGGCCGCGGGCCACCGGCTGCGCCGAGAAGACGCCCGCTCCCAGCTCGCCCGTGAAGCGCGTCGCACCCTGGGCGGCCGCCGGCCCCGCCGACGCGGCGGCGAGCAAGGCGCCAAGCGTGGCGGCGAGCAAGGCGGTGGGCGCTGCGGTGCCCGGGCGCCGCAGCGGGAAGGCGCGCAGGCGCGGCAGCGGGCGCGGCAGCGGGCGCCGCAGCAGTCGGGGCAGGCGTGTCATCGGGGGGCTCCTCGTCGCGACCACGGCGCAGAAATGCCTTGGGGAAGGCCTAGGATAAGCGCTTCGGCCCTTGCAGGAGACAGCGCGCCATGCGCGAGCCCGATCGCTACGCCCCGCCGCCGCTCTCGCCTGCCGAGTTCGACGAGCTCGACCACGCACTGGCAAACTGGCCGGCGCCGCCCGAGCCGCTGGACGTGGTGGCGCTGGACGGCTACCTGTGCGGGGTGCTGCTGCAGCCCGAGCCGGTTGCGCCGCAGCAGTGGTTGCCGGGGGTCTTCGACGCCGACGGGGTGGCCCAGGCGCTGCCGCCCGGGCCGGTGGCCGCCCGCGTGGCCACGCTGGCGCGCCGCCGCCACGCCGAGCTGGAGGCGGCCATCGCGGCGCAACGCTGGTTCGACCCCTGGGTGTTCGAGCTCGACGACGCCGAGCTGGCCCCGCACGCGGCCACGCTGCCCTGGGTGGCGGGCTTTGCGGCGGCGATGGACCGCTTTCCCGGCCTCATGGCCTGCCCGGCGCAGGAGCTCCTCGAGCCGCTGGCCGTGCTCTACGCGGCCTTCGACCCCGAGGATCTCGAGGACGCAGCCGAGCTCCTGGAGGAGATCGAGACCCTCGAGCCCCCGGCCACCCTCCAGGAAGCCGTGGAAGACCTCGTCACGAGCGTGCTGCGGCTGGCCGACTTGGCACGCCCGGGCCGCCCGGGCCGCCTGGGCGCGAGGCGCCAGCCCCGCCGTCGCCCCTGAGGGCGTGAACTGCGCCACGCTCGGCCCGCATTTCCGCCCACTGCCGCGCACGCCAGGCGCGCACACTGCCAGCATCGGGGAGTGTCCCCGCACGGGGAGCGTCCTCATGGCCCACACCCGCCTCAATCCGCTGCTGCGCTGGGCCCGCTCGCGCCAACGCAGCGTCGAGCAGCCCGACTTCGGCGACCATGGCACCGCCTTCGGGCTCGACTTGTCGCTCGCCCCGGGGCCTGGCACTCCCACATCCCTTGCCGCGCGGGGCGCGACGGCTTCGGCCGTCTGGCAGGGCACGCCCGGTGCGCTGGATACACCGGGTACGCCAGCAGGGCGATCGGCGACCCTGGCCGCCGACACCGCTGGCGCCGCCACGGGTGGGCCCGCCGCCGCCCGGGCAGCCCTGGCCGCCTCGGGGCCCACCACCGCCGGGCCCACCTCGAGCCCGGTACCCCTGCACGACGGCGCGATGGGCATGTGGCGCCGCCTGAGCGGGCGCCGCGCCTGGCGCGAGGGCTGAACCACGGGGGCAAAGGCCCCACGACTGCGTCGTTCAATCTCCGACTGCACGGTCGCTTGCCGCAGGGGCACCCGTAGAATCGGGCGATGGCCCGGGCAAACTTTCGCGAGCAGATGCTCAAAGTCCGCGAGGACGCGATCGTCTCCTCCGTGAACCGGCTGCTGGCGCAAAAGGGCTTCGACCTCATGACGGTCGACGAGGTGGCCGCAGACGTCGGCATCGCCAAGGCAAGCCTGTACAAGCACTTTGCCTCCAAGGAGGCCCTGGCAAGCGCCGCGATGGTGAGGGTGCTCGAGCGCGGCGCCGAGGTGATCGGGCAACAGGCCGCGCGCGCCGAGGCCAGCGCGATGCAGCGGCTGCAGGAGGTCACGCGCTGGGTGCTCGGCACCCACCTGTCCGGCCAGATGCCCACCTTGCCTTCGCAGAACTCGACGCTGCGCGCCGAACTGCTGGGCCACAAGCGCTACCTGGAGCTGCTGCTGCAGGTGAGCGAGCAGCTCGGGGCCTGGATCGTGCAGGCACAGGCCGACGGTGCGATCGATCGCTCGCTCCCGCCCGAGCTCGTGCTCTACACGCTTTACGCCCGCGCCTGCGACCCCGTGCCACTGGTGCTCAAGGCCGGCGGCCGGTACACGCACGACGAGATCGTCGACCTCGTTCTGCGCACCTGCTTTGCCGGGCTGGCCGGCCGCCCCAGCTGACTCAGCGCACCAGCAGCACGGGCACCTTGGAGCCGGCCAGCACCCTGGTGGCCACCGAGCCGAGCATCAGGTTGCCCAGGGCGCCGTGCCCGTGCGAGCCCATCATGATCAGGTCCGCTTCGCCCTTTTCCGCCTGGGCGATGATGGTGTCGGCCGCATGGCCGGACTTGCCCAGGTACGTGACCTTCAGTTCCTGGTGGCGACCGAAGAAGGTGCGGATGGGCTTGAGCACCTTCTCGGCCTCGTCCCCGTAGTAGGCCTTGAGCATCGCCTTTTCGATCACGGCCGCCGCGCGCGGGGGCACCGCGGCCACCGTGTGCAACACCGTATAGGCGTGCGCGCCGCCCAGCCACTCGTCGTGCGCGGCGAGGTAGGCCAGCATGCGCTTGGTGTAGGGGCTGCCGTCCACGGGCACGAGGATCTTCATCACGCTCTCCTGGGTTCAGAGGGCGAGGGCGGTGCTGCCCCCGCTTTCGGCGCGCAGTATCGCGCAGGCCACCGAGCCCCCGATTTGCCGAAGGTCAAGGTGGGCGCGGGAAGGGTCGAGCCGAATGGCCGAATGGCCGAATGGCCACGTGGCCGGGTGGCGCTCGGGCAGTTTCGGCCGCCGCCGTGCTCTCAGGCCGCCAGCCGTTGCTCGATGCGTGCCCGCACGCCCGGCAAGGCAGCCGGCAGGCGGCTGGCCAGCTGCTCGAAGAGCGCCCCGTGCAGGGCCAGTTCCTCGCGCCAGTGCGCCACGTCCACATGGGTGACGCTCGCGAACTGCTCGGGCGTGAAGGCCAGCCCCTGCCAGTGCAGATCCTCGTAGCGAGGCGACAGGCCCACCGCATGCTCCTGCGCCCCGGCGCGGCCCTCGATGCGGCGCACCATCCAATCGAGCACCCGCATGTTCTCGCCGTAGCCCGGCCAGACGAAGCGTCCGTCGGCGCCCTTCCTGAACCAGTTCACGCAGAAGATGCGCGGCAGCGTCGCCCCACGCGCGGAAAGCTTCTCACCAAGCTCGATCCAGTGCGCGAAGTGGTCGCCCATGTGATACCCCATGAAGGGCAGCATCGCAAAGGGGTCGCGCCGCACCACGCCCTGGGCGCCGGCAGCGGCCGCTGTCGTCTCGCTGCCCATGGTGGCGGCCATGTAGACACCCTCGACCCAGCTGCGCGCCTCGGTGACGAGCGGCACGGTGTTGGAGCGCCGCCCGCCGAAGATGAAGGCGTCGATGGGCACGCCGGTGGTCGAATCCCACTGGGCGTCGAGCACCGGGTTGTTGGTGGCGGCCACCGTGAAGCGGGCGTTGGGGTGCGCTGCCGCGCGCGGCTTGCC
>JBJTVI010000211.1:0-8677 GCA_046081145.1 Rubrivivax sp. | reverse complement strand
CAGAGCGAGCTGAAGAAGACGCTCGACACGATCGTCCGCGGCGAGTACCAGGCCGAGCAGGCCAAGAAAGAACTGGTCGAAGCCAACCTCCGCCTCGTCGTCTCCATCGCCAAGAAGTACACGAACCGCGGCCTGCAGTTCCTCGACCTGATCCAAGAGGGCAACATCGGCCTGATGAAGGCAGTGGACAAGTTCGAGTACCGCCGCGGCTACAAGTTCTCGACCTACGCCACCTGGTGGATCCGCCAGGCCATCACGCGCTCGATCGCCGACCAGGCCCGCACCATCCGCATTCCGGTTCACATGATCGAGACGATCAACAAGATGAACCGCCTGTCGCGCCAGCACCTCCAGGAGTTCGGCTACGAGCCCGACGCGCCGACGCTGGCCGAGAAGATGGAGATGCCCGAGGACAAGATCCGCAAGATCATGAAGATCGCCAAGGAGCCGATCTCGATGGAGACCCCCATCGGCGACGACGACGACTCCCACCTGGGCGACTTCATCGAGGACACCAACAACACCGCGCCCATCGATGCCGCCATGCAGGCGGGCCTGCGCGAGGTGGTCAAGGACATCCTCGACAGCCTCACCCCGCGCGAGGCCAAGGTGCTGCGCATGAGATTCGGCATCGAGATGTCGACCGACCATACCCTGGAGGAAGTGGGCAAGCAGTTCGATGTGACGCGCGAGCGCATCCGCCAGATCGAGGCCAAGGCGATCCGCAAGCTCAAGCATCCGAGCCGCTCGGACAAGCTGCGCACCTACCTCGACAACCTCTGACCCGCGACGGCGTACACGCGTGCCCATGAGCACGGCCCTCAACCGCACGGTGCTTGCCGCTGACCTGCGCGGCAGCATCGGACTGTTCGAGAACCTGGGTAACGCATCGGCCACCTCCCTGGTCACGCGCTGCGTGGCCGAACTCGGCGCGGTGGTGCACGCCTGGGGCGGTTCGGTCTTCAAGACCCTTGGCGACGGCCTCATGGCCACCTTCGCCTCGGGCGCCGATGCGTGCGACTGCGCCTTGCAACTGCACGTCCAGCTGCGCCGCCTCGTCGAGCGCGACACCCTGGGCCTGGGCAAGGCGGTGGGCCAGCCGCTGCGCCTGCGCGTGGTGCTGGCCACAGGAGAAGTGATCGAGCAGGACGGCGACTACTTCGGGGACGCCGTCAACGTGGCCGCCCGCCTCATCGAGCACGCGGGTGACGACGAGACGCTCGTCACCGACGCTCTGCGCGAGACGCTGCCACCAAACCTCCAGGGGGGCTTTCGCAGCCTGGACAGGCTTGCCGTCCGGGGAAGGTCCGAACCGGTGGCCGTGAGCGTGGCCCTGCGCCAGGACGCCGCCGACATGCCCACCACCCACTTCGGCGATCTGGCAGCCGAGCTGCCGCGCCGCCTGTGGCTCGATCTCTCCTGGCACGGTCGACGCCGGTCCTTCGCGTCCTCGCAGACGCCGGTGCTGATCGGCCGCGACCCTCAGGCCACCTGCCACGTCGACCTGCCCACCGTCTCGCGCTCGCACGCCCGCATCGACTGGCACAGCGGTGGCTTCCAGCTCACCGACCTCAGCTTCAACGGAACCTACGTCCACGTCCAGGGCGCGGAGCCGGTCAGCCTTCGACGCGGGACCTGCACCCTGGTGGGCAGCGGCTCCATCGGCCTGGGTGCCCCCGTGGCCGGCCAGCACGGTGCCTGGCTGGACTTCCGCGTGGCGAGCGACGCATGACGCTGCGGCCCGAGCCCTCCTATCGGCACGGCACGCCCAGCCGCACGGGTCTGCTGCTCGTCAATCTCGGTAGCCCCGACGCGCCCACGGCGGGCGCGACCCGGCGCTACCTCGCCGAGTTCCTCTCCGACCCGAGGGTGGTTGAGATCCCGCGGCTGGTCTGGTGGCCGATCTTGCACGGGATCATCCTGCGCGTCAGGCCCTCCCGCTCGGCTGCCAAGTACGCGAGCATCTGGATGCCCGAGGGTTCCCCGCTCACCGTATGGACCTCACGCCTGGCCCAGGGCCTGCGCGCATCCTTCGAGCGCGCCGGCACGGACGTGCGCGTCCATCAGGCGATGCGCTACGGGTCACCCTCGATTCGCGAGGGGCTGGATGCCCTCCGAGCCGACGGGGCCACGCGCATCCTCGTCCTGCCGCTCTACCCGCAGTACGCCTCGGCCACCACGGCCAGCATCTGGGACGAGGTCGGGCGCTGGACTGCCCGGGCCCGCCACCTGCCCGAACTGCGATTCGTCAACCGCTATGGTGACGAAGCTGCCTACATCGGGGCCCTGGCGGCGAGCGTACGGGCGCACTGGGAGCGCGCAGGCCGCTCGAACATGCTCGTGATGACCTTTCACGGGCTGCCAGAACGCTCGCTGATGCTCGGGGACCCTTACCACTGCGAGTGCCACAAGACGGCCCGTCTGCTGGCGCAGGCCCTCGGCCTGGGCCAGCAGGAATACCGGGTCACTTTCCAGAGCCGATTCGGCAGGGCGCAGTGGCTGCGCCCCTACACCGAGCCGACCCTCCAGGAACTGGCAGCAGGCGGCCTGGAGCGCGTGGACGTGATTTGCCCAGGCTTTCCGGTGGACTGCCTGGAGACCCTCGAGGAGATCGCGATGGAGGCACGCGATGCGTTCCTGCAGGCGGGCGGCCGCGAGTTTCACTACATCCCGTGTCTCAATGCCGGCCCCGATGCCGTGTCTGCGCTCGAGGCCGTGGCACGCCGCCACCTTCTGGGCTGGCCGCTCATGCCCCCGGAGCCGGCCGAACAGGCCCTGCAGCGCGAGCGCGCCCTGCGTGAGGGTGCGTCCGACTGAGAGTATGCCCCTGTACGCCAGGCAGCCGCAGCGCACTCGGGGGAGGCCATAATCCCGGCCGTGTCTGCCCACGCCATGGCGTCGCCCGCGGCCGCTTCGCAGGGCGCCGACACCCGGGCTGCAGGCTCGCATCACCGCACAGGATCACAGGAGGCACCTTCATGACGATTTCCAGGCGCGAATGGGTGGGACGCACGGCTGTGCTGGCCGTGGGTGCCACGCTCCCGGCATGGGCCCAGGCCAAGGCTCTGTTCGAGACGATCAACATGTTCGTGCCGGCCGCCCCTGGGGGCGGCTGGGACGGCACCGCCCGGGCAATCGAGCGCGCCACCAAGGCCGCCGGGCTCGTCGGCACCATGCAGTTCGAAAACGTGGGCGGGGCTGGCGGCATGGTCGGGCTGCCCCGCTTCGTGAACCAGCGCAAGGGCCAGGGCAACACGCTCATGGTAGGCGGATCGGTGATGGTGGGCGCGGCGATTGCCAACAAGAGCCCGATGACGATGCGAAACGTGACGCCCATCGCCCGCCTCACGGAAGAGGCCGGCGTGATCGTCGTGCCCGCTGGGGGCAAGCACAAGACCTGGGCCGAACTTCAGGCGGCCTTCAAGGCCAACCCCAAGGCCGTCCCGGTGGCTGGTGGCAGTGCCGGCGGCACCGATCACCAGATCCTTGGCCTGATCGTGCGCGCCCTGGGCCGCGACCCCAAGGAAGCCGCCTACGTCGCGTTCGCCGGTGGCGGGCCGGCCAACGCTGCCATCCTGGGCAACCAGGTGGCCGCCGGCATCTCGGGGTGGTCGGAGTTCGAGGAGCAGATCAAGGCCGGGCGCATGATCCCGCTGGCCGTCTCCGGTGCCCGGCGCATCCCGGGCGTGAACGTGCCCACGCTGCCCGAGCTGGGTGTCAACGTCACGATGTCGAACTGGCGCGGCGTGTTCGGGGCCCCTGGCATCAGCCAGGCCCAGCGAGACGCCCTGGTGGACCTCGTCACCCGCATGAACGCTTCGGATGCCTGGCGCAGCGAACTCGAAGCGCGCAAATGGTCGGACGTCTTCCTCACCGAGAGGCCGTTCGAGCGCGAGATCGAGGCCAACATCAAGCTCACCGAAACCGTCCTCAAGGACCTGGGTCTGGCCTGACGGCCAGCCTCGCCCATCACCGATCGGCCACCGATGCGTACCACGGGGCAAGGCCCGCTGGCTCCACGCGTGGCCAGCGTGCTGCTGGCCGCGGCCTGGGCCGTGGCGGCCTGGCAGGTCCTCCTGATCCCGGAGTCGGCCATCCAGATGGCCGTGGGCGCGCGTGAGGTGCCCGCTGCCGTCGCGGCTTTCCTGGGGGTGCTCATCGCGGTCTTCGCGGCCAGCGCCTGGCGGGGGCAGCAGCCTGACCTGCGCGCCGAGGGCGGCGAGGAGCCCGCGCCCGGCTCGTCTGCGCGCGTGCTGTGGCTGCTCGCCGGGGGCGCCTCGTTCATCGCCCTGGTGCCCTGGCTGGGGTTCGTGATCCCTGCCATGCTGTGCGGCGTGGGCGTGGCGCGGGCCTTCGACGCCCCGCTTTCATGGCGCACGTTCGGCGTGTGCGCGATCGTGGCTGGCGTCTTCTGGCTTGCCTTCGCGGCCGGCCTCGGGGTGGGTCTGGGCCCGGCGCTGGCCGGCCTGGGTTGAAGGCTCCGGGCCCCGGACACACGACATGGATGCCCTCCAGGCCCTGATGGGCGGATTCGCTCAGGCGCTGCAGCCCGCCACGCTGATGTGGGGCTTCATCGGGTGCTTCGTCGGCACGCTGGTGGGCGTGCTGCCCGGGATCGGCCCTGCGCTGACCATCGCGCTGCTGCTGCCGCTGACCTACCAGGTGCCGGCCACGAGCATGTTCGTGATGTTTGCCGGGATCTACTACGGGGCGGCCTACGGCGGCTCGACCACCTCGATCCTGCTCAACACGCCGGGCGAGTCTTCCTCCGTCGTCACGGCCCTGGAGGGCAGCAAGATGGCGCGCGCCGGGCGCGCCGGGCCCGCGCTGGCCACGGCGGCCATCGGCAGCTTCGTGGCCGGCACGATCGGCACCGTGGCGCTCACCTTCGTCGCCCCCTGGGTGGTGGAGGCCGCGCTGGCCTTCGGCCCGGCCGAATACTTCAGCCTCATGGTGCTGGCGCTCGTGGCCGTGTCAGCCGTCCTCGGAAACTCGGTGCTGCGCGGGCTCTTGAGCCTGGCCGGCGGGCTGCTGATTGGGCTGGTCGGGGTCGATCTCCAGACGGGCCAGCCACGGTTCACCTTCGGTCGGCCCGAACTGCTCGACGGGATCGAGGTCACGGTGGCGGCCGTCGGGCTCTTTGCGGTGGGCGAGGCGCTTTACCTCGCCTGGGACGGCCGGCAGTCGCGAGCCGGCGAGGTCATGAAGGTCACTGGCCGGCTGTGGCTGAGCCGCAGCGACTGGAAGCGCTCCTGGAGGCCCTGGCTGCGCGGCTCGATGTTCGGCTTTCCGATCGGCGCACTGCCCGCCGGTGGGGCGGAGCTGCCCACGCTCCTGTCCTACTACACCGAACGCCGGCTCACGCGCCACCCCGAGGAGTTCGGGCGCGGCGCCATCGAGGGTGTGGCCGGCCCCGAAGCCGCCAACAACGCCGCCGCAGCAGGCGTGCTGATGCCCCTGCTCACGCTGGGCATACCCACCTCGGCCACGGCGGCCATCATGCTCTCGGCCTTCCAGGGCTACGGCATCCAGCCCGGCCCACAGCTCTTCTCCCAGCAAAGCGGGCTGGTCTGGACGCTGATCGCCAGCCTGTACATCGGCAACGTGATCCTGCTCGTCCTCAACCTGCCGCTGGTGTCGCTGTGGGTCAAGCTGCTGAAGATTCCGCCCCCGTGGCTGTATGCGGGCATCATCGTTGTCTCCACCGCCACCGTGTACGGGGCGGGCAACTCGGTGTTCAACGTGGGGCTCCTGTTCGCCTTCGGGCTGGTCGGGTTCGCCATGAAGCGCCTGGACTTCCCCGCCGCACCCATGATCGTCGGCCTGATCCTGGCCCCGATGGCCGAGCAGTCGATGCGCCAGGCCCTCACGATCAGCCAGGGTGAATGGTCGACGTTCGTCACGCGGCCACTCTCGGGCTCCTTGCTGGGCGTGGCGATGCTGCTGGTGGTGCTGCCGCCGCTGTGGCGCCGGTGGAGGTCGCGCTGAGCCAGACGCGGGTGCGCCTGGACAAGTGGCTCTGGGCTGCCCGGTTCTACAAGACCCGGGCGCTGGCGGTCCAGGCGCTTCAGGCGGGACACGTGGAGGTCAACGGCAGCCCCGCCAAGCCCGCTCGCGAGGTGCACCTGGGCGACACCGTTTGCCTGCGCCGGCCGCCGGCTCCCGTCACGGTGGTGGTGCGCGGGCTCAGCCAGGTGCGGGGCCCGGCACCCCAGGCCCAGGCGCTCTACGAGGAGACGTCGGCCAGCCTCGAGGCGCGTGCCCGCGCGATCCAGGCGCGGGCCGACGGGGTGGAGCCAGCCCTGTCTCGCCGAGAGGGCCGCCCCACCGCGCGCGAGAGGCGCCAGGTCACGCAGTGGCAGCGCTGGTCGGCCAGCCTGGACGGCTGAAGCCGGACGCCGTCCCGGCCCCTTGACATCGGGGCCGTCGGCCCCATCTCCCTTGCTGGTCCGCCGGCACAGGCCGACTCACACAGCGCCCGACCCATGAACCAGCCTCATTCCGAGACGCCCGGCCCCGCCGCCGATGCGCCAGCCGGCGAGCCCGCCGCCGGAGCAGCCACCCCTGCCTCCCCCTCCAGCGCCTCCACCCCGGAGGAACGCCTGGCCGCGCTCGAGGCGCGCCACGCCGAGGTCTCCGACGCCTACCTGCGCGCCAAGGCCGAGGCCGAGAACACCCGTCGGCGGGCCGAGGAGGAGCTGAGCAAGGCGCGCAAGTACGCCGTCGAGGCATTCGCCGAGAGCCTGCTGCCCGTGTGCGACAGCCTGGAGGCAGCCCTCGCGAGTGGCGCGGGCGCACCCGAGAAGGTGCTCGAGGGCGTATCCGCCACGCTGCGCCAGCTCGTCGCGGCCCTGGAGCGCAACAAGGTCCTGCCGATCGCGCCGCCTGCCGGCACCCGATTCGACCCGCACCAGCACCAGGCCATCAGCATGGTCAGCGCCGACCAGGATCCCAACACCGTCGTGGGCGTGCTACAGAAGGGCTACCTCATCTCCGAGCGCGTGCTGCGCCCTGCCCTCGTCACGGTGGCAGCGCCCCGGGCTTGAAACCGCCGCCAGCAGCCACACCTCCCAGACATCCGCCTACGCGAAAAGCACCAGGAGCACCAGGAAAATGGGCAAGATCATCGGCATCGACCTCGGCACCACCAACTCGTGCGTGGCCATCATGGAGGGCAACGCCACCAAGGTCATCGAAAACAGCGAAGGCGCGCGCACCACGCCGTCCATCATCGCCTACCAGGAGGATGGCGAGGTCCTCGTCGGCGCCTCGGCCAAGCGACAGGCCGTGACGAACCCCAAGAACACCCTCTACGCCGTCAAGCGCCTGATCGGACGCAAGTTCACCGAAGCCGAGGTGCAGAAGGACATCGACCTGATGCCCTACCGGATCAGCGCCGCCGACAACGGCGACGCCTGGGTCGAGGTGCGCGGCAAGAAGATCGCGCCGCCGCAGGTCAGCGCCGAGGTGCTGCGCAAGATGAAGAAGACGGCCGAGGACTACCTCGGCGAGGAGGTGACGGAGGCCGTGATCACGGTGCCCGCCTACTTCAACGACAGCCAGCGCCAGGCCACGAAGGATGCCGGCCGCATCGCGGGCCTGGATGTCAAGCGCATCATCAACGAGCCCACCGCGGCGGCCCTGGCCTTCGGCCTGGACAAGCAGGGCAAGGGCGACTCCAAGATCGCCGTCTACGACCTGGGCGGCGGCACCTTCGACATCTCGATCATCGAGATTGCCGACGTCGACGGCGAAAAGCAGTTCGAGGTGCTCTCCACCAACGGCGACACCTTCCTGGGCGGCGAGGACTTCGACCAGCGCATCATCGACCACATCGTCACCGAGTTCCGCAAGGAGCAGGGCGTGGACCTCACCAAGGACGTGCTGGCCCTGCAGCGCCTGAAGGAGGCGGCCGAAAAGGCCAAGATCGAGCTCTCCAACAGCACGCAGACCGACGTCAATCTGCCCTACATCACGGCCGACGCCTCGGGCCCGAAGCATCTCAACATCAAGCTCACGCGCGCCAAGCTCGAGGCGCTGGTGGAGGAGCTCATCGCGCGCACGATCGAGCCCTGCCGCATCGCCATCCAGGATGCCGGCGTGAAGGTCTCCGACATCGACGACGTGATCCTCGTGGGCGGCATGACGCGCATGCCCAAGGTGCAGGACAAGGTCAAGGAGTTCTTCGGCAAGGAGCCGCGCAAGGACGTCAACCCCGACGAGGCGGTGGCCGTGGGCGCTGCCATCCAGGGCCAGGTGCTCGGTGGCGAGCGCAAGGACGTGCTGCTTCTGGACGTCACGCCGCTGTCGCTGGGCATCGAGACGCTCGGTGGCGTGATGACCAAGATGATCAAGAAGAACACCACGATCCCCACGCGCTACTCGCAGGTCTTCTCCACCGCCGACGATAACCAGCCGGCCGTGACCATCAAGGTGTTCCAGGGCGAGCGCGAGATGGCCGTGGGCAACAAGTCCCTGGGCGAATTCAACCTCGAGGGCATTCCGCCCGCCCCGCGCGGCCTGCCCCAGATCGAGGTGACCTTCGACATCGATGCCAACGGCATCGTCTCGGTCTCGGCCAAGGACAAGGGCACCGGCAAGGAGCAAAAGATCACGATCCAGGCCTCGGGCGGTCTGTCTGACGACGAGATCGACAAGATGGTCAAGGACGCCGAAG
>JBJTVI010000210.1:0-10051 GCA_046081145.1 Rubrivivax sp. | reverse complement strand
TCACCTCCGTTCAGTCGCATCCACGCATTCATCGCCAGCGAGAACGCCTGCTGCTCGCTGACCGTCGGCGTGACGTCCACATCGGGATCACGATAGTAGCGCCCGGAGATCGACGTGATCGCGAGCACATCGTTGAGATGCACGCGCAGCTCGCACCCCCACACAGGCATGCCAGCGTACAATTGTTGGAACACGACGTGCTGACCGCGGTCGAGGTCCGCTTCGAGTTGCTTGAAGCTGAGCTGCTGCGATGGCTCACCGGTGCCGAACATTGCGGGGAACTGCCGGAAGAATGATTCCGCCACCGCGATGGGGTTTCCCAACGTCGCCTGCGGCAGCAGCAACGGTGGTTCAAACGACACGAATCGCGGCACACCGGTCACCGGATCAGGCAGATAGCGAGGTGACGTAGCGAACGTCAGCGGGCTGTCCGGGTCGCGCGAGATCACCCCCAGCGTGGATGCCCCGTCGAGCGAGACCAGCACATCGGCTGGACGCTCACCGGTGAACTGGAATCGCCAGGCCAGCTGGATGCGTCCGCTGTCACCAAACAGCGTCGGGTCGTACCAGATCAGCTGCGGATCCGGTACCGGCGGATCCTCGAGCACGCCGGGCAATACACGCTGCGCCCGCACGTACTTGATGGCACGTGCGGGATCGCGCTTGGCCGAAACACGCGGCAGGCGCTGCCGTGGCGGAAGTTTCGCGACGACGGAGGTGAATGCCCCGCGTTCCTTGCGTTCCGTGAGCAATCCGGCGCCGTAAAGCTCGATGTCCTTGACGAGGGCAGGCTGCCACAGATACGAGCCCACCGGTTGTGACTTGCCAAGGGCATCCACGCGCTTGATCCAGTCCTTAAACATCTCCGGCAGCGCGGCATCAGGGGTCTCGGTCGGCTCGGCAGGCAGCCAGCCCTGCACACTCATCACGGTGCGATTGCTGAAGACGGCGATCGGGAGTTCGGACTTCTCTGACAGCCAGGTGCGGAGATCACGGTTGTTCATGCTTCCTCTCAGTTGATGCGCCGGACTGGTAGGTGGGGTATATCATAAGTTTAATCGTCATTTACGGTGAGTGCCGGGTAGGCGGCGGTCGCGCAACCGCCACGTTCGTCGCGGATCGGAGGTCTACGGGCGGGTTTTGTGCCCGGCGGGGTCGCATCGGCACGCATTCTCCTGCTTTCGCGCGCGAATGAGAATTTCAAACGACTTTTCCCACAAGCTGGCACTGTATTCGCCACACTCCGAGCGGTCAACCGTGCGCTCACTGGCGAGAGATCCCGCTCGCAGTGACGATGCAAGCGCGGCGCTGGCCCGAATCGGCCTTCACCCGCCGCGCTTTGAGGCCGTCACGCGAACGCGGGCCGAGCACGCCCGTCGTTTCTGCCGAGGAACCGTCGTCGTGCTCTCGGATCAGGCTGCGAAGTTGAGCGAAAGCTCCCGCGCCGGTGCGCGCGGCGGTGCACGCGCGGGCACGCCCAGGTGCGTGAGGATCCTCCCGATCACCACCGGATCTTCGATTGCGGCGATGATCTTCAGCTGACCGCCGCACGCGCAGCGCTCGACGTCGATGTCGAACACGCGCGCGAGGAGCCGTGCCCAGCTCATCCGTGCCGCTTGGCCGTGCGTGTGCCCGTGCTCGCGCGCGGGCTCGCTCGCCGGCTGCACGACATCGGGCACGACCGCCCCACGCCACTTCGCGTTCGGGGCGAGCACCCCGTGAAAGCGGATCAGGTGCAGCCGCGGGCGTAGGAACAGCGCGGCCAGGCGTTGCATGAGCTCCTGCGGGTTCATGACGATGTGGGCCGTGCCGTCGCGATACGGGCTCTTGAGTTTCAGCACGACCTGGCCCTTGGCGTTGCGGCTCAGGCGTTCGTTGGCGAGCGGGCAGATCGCCCCCGACACCATGCAGATCACCGCATCCGACGGCGAAGTTTGGCTGCACCATGTTGAGCGTGATAAGCGGGGCAAGCCGATTCCTGAGCAGATCGACCGGTGGTTGAATTTGATCTGGGCGCCGCCCTACCGGAGTTGCGCTTCGCTCGGCGGTTCAGGCGGTGACCACTGCAGGATCGAGGACTTCTTCAGCCCTTCGGGCCCTCAGCCACGCACTTCTTGAAGTGGCCGTCTTTGGCAGCACCAGCGAGCTTCTTGTCAGCCGCTGACTTCTCGCACGCAGCTTGGGTATCTGCCACACACTTCTCTTGATCGCTGTCGCATCGCATGCGACGACTTACTAACCATTGCCGAGCGGGAGCTAGATGAAATGGCGAACTCGCCTGTTTCTCCCAACGACTCAAAGCCGAGTCGAGCATAGGAAGCATCGAACAGCAGTGCGATAGAGTTCTGCGTAAGATGGCCACGCATTGGGCCGGTTGGCTAGCCCTAGCATTTGGGCCCCCTTGGAGCCGCACCGGACGCTCGCGATCCATGGTCCGAGTGTCGGCGGTGGGTCGAGGACGGCCGGCCACCTCCGGGAAGCCAGTGGCTGCCTCCGGCCCTAGGCGTTCACAGCAGCACCCTAGTCGCACCAACTCTGTCGCGCCCGCGGTATTACTCTTGCGCCTCGCGCTGGCTGCCGGGCCTGGCCCCGCTTGCCCTAGCGGCTCAGTCGCAGCAACTTCGTCACGCCAGTCGCACAACTTAGTCGCGAGTCGCACTTACTTTGGCGCCCTTCGGGCGCCGCAGGGCGCCGAAGTAATTACTCTGGCGCGTAAGGTGTGACAAGGACTTGGCGAGGGGTGCGCCACAGGGGGTGCGTGGGACGCGTCAGAGTTGCTGCGACTCACCCGGATGCGCGCCAAAGTTGTTGCTTCGCTCTTCTGGGTACTGCGCGAGACCTGCAGTCACCGCATTCTGGGCCGCGCTTCCGAAAATCCGCTCAGCAGCGACAGCGGTCGGTCATGCGAGCCAGCCAGACGGCAGCAGCCGGCCATCTGCTGTCGCTCAAGGAACGCAGGCGCGTGACCGCAATACGCCGGATTGCAGCCGGCCGCAGGACAGTGCCACGCGCGGCAGCGACGCCACCAACGGCTGGTCGCAGCGCGTGCCGACTCGTTGCGATGGACCAGACGTTGCAGAGCTTGTGCAAGTCCTCGAGCCAGGCGCCACCCCTGCGCCACCGGGAGTGTGGCGCGGCAAGCGCCGGATGTGCCTCGAGGCGTTTATGTTGACCCACCCGAACTCCAGGCGTCGACACCCCATCTCTGCGCGGTTCGAAGCATTCGCGCCGAAAGCGCATCCGCCAACCCTAGGCGCAGCGCAGGCCGACCCACAGCGGATCGCCGAAGCGGCGTGGTCCGCAGAACCACACTTCGGCACGCCGCTGCGTCCCGCGGAGCGCGGCGACGGTCTGCGTGGTCAGGCTGGCGCCCACTGCGCTGTTGTGGATATGCAGCGCCTGCCACACAGGCTTTACGGCCGGGTGACGAAGGGATCGACCGCCGCTGCGCGGGTGCAGTGGTGCAGTTCCACCTACGGCGCCGTGACGGGTCGGCGCGCGGTTCATCAAGCCAGGCCAGGAAGGGCGTGACACCGATGATGCCGCCCACCCAGACCTGGCGTGCGGCACACTCCCGCGCGCGCTCGGAAACCCCACCTCACCACATGCGCAACAGTGCCTGCAGCCGCGCGGCACGCTCCATGCGCTGCGCGGCAATCGGCCGCCGAAGCCCCGCTGCAGCCCGGCCGTGTAACCTTCGGGCAGAGATCGACGAATTGCTCCGGCTGCCCCCTGCAGCGCCGCCCGCGAAGGGTGTCCGGTGACGGCCCGCATCCTGCCGTTCGGCCCCCATCCACACCCTGGCACCCATCCATGGAATCCATCTACTACGTCATGACCTGGGCCTGCCACCGGCGCTGCAAGCACTGCTACGAGGAGCGGTTCCGTCCCTACGTGCGCGACGCCTTCGACGGCGTGGTGGCCGAGGCGGTGCGCAACTTCCCGCGCATCATCGACCACTTCCCGGAGCGCATGACCTACATCGACCTTGGCGACGGGCCGGGTCAGCACACCGAGAAGACGGGCCGCATCATCCTGTCCGGCGGCGAGGCCCTGCTCGACGGCGTGCGCCAGGCCGTGACCTACCCGGTCATCGAACGTCTGCACGCCCGCTATCGGAATGCCGGCGGCGTGAAGGTCATCGTCCAGACGACCGGCGACCTGCTCGACGAGCGCATCGTTGGCGAACTGCTGGACCGCGGCGTCTACATGATCTCGGTCGCCAGCGTCGACGACTTCCATGTCGGGCTGGAGGGCCCCGCGAAGCAGAAGGCCTTCGTGGACGGGCTGACGACCTTGTTCCAGCGCCACGGCATGCGCCCTTCCGGCGTGTCGGCCACCACGCGCAACTGGCACGAGGAGCAGGGGCCGCTGTACGGCTTCTTCGGCGCCACGCCCGACAGCTGGATCGGCAAGCTGTGGCCTCGCGGCCGCGCCTGGGACAACAGCCTGCCGCGCGGCTCGGTCGCCGACAACTTCTGCAACCGGTGGTCGGGCGGCCTGAACTTCATGCGCCACCGCTACAGCGGCAGCGAGGTCTCGGTCGAGCCAGACGGCAGCGTCTACCCCTGCTGCGTGAAGACCGCGCTGCCGCTGGGCAACCTGATCGAGGAACCGCTGCTGGAGATACTGGACTCGCTGGTCGGCGTGCCGGCATTCGAAGCCATCACCATGGGCCACCCCGAACGCATGGGCCTGGCCCACGGCTGGGACGAGGCGCGCTTCATTGAAGCTTCGCGCACCACGCTGCCCGACGGCCGGCCCTATGAGAACCTGTGCATCGGCTGCGACCGCTTCCACCGCGAACACCTCGGGCCCGTGCTGGCCGAGGCCCGCGCCCGTCGCGCCGCGGCGCGCCTGCGCGCTGGCGGCCCGGCCGTGCTGCCGGCAAGCGCCTGATCCGCCCATCTCGCCACCCCCATGGAGTACCGCATGATTCGTCGCCGTCACCTGTTGGCCAGCCTGGGCGCGTGGCCCCTTGTAGGGGCTCCCGGCCGGGCGCGGGCGCAAGCCGTCCCGGCCTGGCCGGACGTGCTGGC
Source organism: Rubrivivax sp. (assembly GCA_046081145.1). Taxonomy (GTDB): domain Bacteria; phylum Pseudomonadota; class Gammaproteobacteria; order Burkholderiales; family Burkholderiaceae_C; genus Rubrivivax. Next base: position 5,012 of record JBJTVI010000210.1, on the reverse strand, counting down.
CAAGGCGCGCGGCCAGACCGTGTTCTGGAACGCCTGGGCCGGCGACGAGAAGACCAATGCCTTCATCGCCTGGGTCGGTGAACAGGTCAAGGCGCAGCACGGTCTCTCGGTGCAGCATGTGCGCCTGAAGGACACGGCCGAAGCGGTGACCAAGGTGATCGCCGAGAAGGCCGCCGGGCGGCTGGACGGCGGCGGCGTCGACCTCATCTGGATCAACGGCCCGAACTTCCTGAACATGAAGCAGCAGGCCCTGCTGCACGGGCCGGTGCTGCCCGCCCTGCCCAATGCGCGGCTGGTGGATACCGTGCGCAAGCGCTCCAACGTGATCGACTTCACCACGCCCGTGGAAGGCATGGCGGTGCCCTGGCGCATGGCGCAGATCGTCTTCGTCTACGACTCGACGCGCATCCGGCCCGCGGACGTGCCGCGCTCAGCCCCGGCGCTGTTGGACTGGGCGCGCCGCAATCCCGGCCGCCTGACGCACCCGAACGTCAGCAACTTCCTCGGGTCCACCTTCCTGAAGCAGGCGCTGATCGACTTGGCACCCGACCCGGCGCTGTTCCAGCAACCTGCCACCGACGCCAGCTTCGAAGGCGCCACCGCGCCGCTGTGGGCCTGGTACGAGCAGCTGCGGCCGCTGCTGTGGCGCCAGGGCCGGCAGTTCCCCGACAACGGTCCGGCCCAGCGTCAGCTGCTCAACGACGGCGAGATCGACATCACCATCTCCTTCAACCCGTCCGAGGCCGCCGTCTCGGTGCAGGCCGGCCTGCTGCCCGACACGGTGCGCAGCTTCACGTTCGCCAAGGGCACCATCGGCAACACCAGCTTCGTCGCCATCCCGTTCAACGCGGCGCACAAGGAAGGCGCGCTGGTCGTCGCCAATTTCCTGCTGGAGCCGGCCACGCAGGCGCGTGCGCAGGACATCCGTCAGATGGGCAACCGCACCGTGCTTGACCTGGACAAGCTCACGGCCGAGCAAAGGCGGGCCTTCGACGCACTGCCCAGCCACCCGGCCCTGCCCACCGCGGCCGAGCTGGGCGCGCCGCAGCTGGAGCCGCATGCGAGCTGGATGACGCGCATAACCGCCGAGTGGAGCCGGCGCACCGTGCGCTGATGCCGGCGGCCCGGCCCCACTGGTTGCTGCGCGCGGCGCCGGCGCTGACGCTGGCGGCCTTCCTGCTGCCCATCGCCGCTGGGCTGGTCGGCACGCTGCTGCCGGCCTTCGGCTGGCTGCCGGCGCTGGGCAGCGAGCGCCTGTCGCTGCAGGCCTGGCAGGCGCTCTGGGCCACCCCGGGCCTGGACACCGCGCTGTGGCTGACGCTGGGCACCGGATGGGCCGCGACCGTGCTCTCGCTCGCGCTGGCCGCCGGTACCGTGGCCGCGCTGCACCACCGGCCCGCCGCACAGCGGCTCGGCATGTGGATCGCCCCGGCCCTGGCCATGCCGCACTCGGCGCTCGCCATCGGGCTGGCCTTTGTGCTGCTGCCTTCGGGCTGGATCGTGCGCTGGGTGTCTCCCGGGCTCACCGGCTGGACGCTACCACCCGATGTCGGCACGGTGGGGCATGCGTCCGGCTGGCCGGTGGTGCTGGCGCTGGTGCTCAAGGAAGTGCCTTACCTGGTGCTCATGATGCTGGGCGCGCTGAACCAGATTCCGGCGCAGGCGCAGGTGCGGGCCGCCCGCGTGCTGGGTTATGGGCCGGCGCAGGCCTGGCTGGCCGGCGTGCTGCCTCAGGTGCTGGCGCAGGTGCGCCTGCCGGTGATGGCGGTGCTGGCGTTCTCGCTGTCAGTGGTCGATGTGGCCATGATCCTGGGCCCGGGCAACCCGCCTACTCTGGCGGTGCTGGTGGTGCGCTGGCTGGGCGACCCCGACCCACGCTGGCTGTTCCCGGCAGCTGCGGCGGCGACGCTGCTGCTGGTGCTGGTGATCACCAGCCTGCTGGCCTGGCGCGCGCTGGAAGCGCTGCTGCGTGCCGCGCTGGCCCGCTGGGCGACAAGCGGTGCTCGGCAGCCCCGCGTGGCCTGGGCGGCTGGCGCGGCGGCGGCGGGCGCGGTCGGGCTGGGTGTACTCGCGGCAGCGGCTGTCGTGTCGATGGGGCTGTGGTCGCTGGCCACGCAGTGGCGCTGGCCTGCGGTCTGGCCCGCCGGCTTCACGGCCGACCACTGGCTGCGCCAGGCCGGCAGCCTGGCCGGGCCCGCAAGGACCACGCTGCTGCTGGCGCTGGCGGCCACCGCGCTGGCACTGGTGCTGGTGTTGGCCTGCCTCGAGCACGAGTCGCAGTCGCGGCGGGCTGCGCCGCGCGGCCTGGCACTGCTGTACCTGCCGCTGCTGGTGCCCCAGGTGGCCTTCCTCTTCGGCCTGCAGGTGCTGCTGGTGCGCCTGCAGTTGGATGGCCGTTTTGCGGCGGTGCTGTGGGCCCACCTCGTCTTCGTGCTGCCCTACGTGTACCTGTCCCTGGCCGACGCCTGGCGCGGCTACGATGAGCGCTACACGCGCAGCGCACTCGCGCTGGGCGCTTCGCGCTGGCGCGTGTTCTGGCGCATCAAGCTGCCCATCCTGCTGCCGCCGGTGCTCATCAGCGCGGCGGTAGGCTTTGCCGTCAGCGCCGGCCAGTACCTGCCCACGCTGATGGCCGGTGCCGGCCGCGTCGCCACGCTGACCACCGAGGCGGTGACCTTGTCCTCCGGGGCCGACCGCCGGGTGATCGGCACCTGGGCGCTGTTGCAGGCGGCGTTCCCGCTGCTGGTCTACGGCCTGGCGGTGGCCGGGCCAGGCCTGTCGCGGCGCATTCGTCGGGGCCGGCGATGAACCCGCTGCGCCTGCACGGGGTGAGCCTGTCGATCGGGTCGCGGCGCCTGGTCAGTGAGCTGTCGGCCGACATCGCGCCCGGCGAATGCCTCACCGTCATGGGCCCCAGCGGCTGTGGCAAGAGCAGCCTGCTGGCCTGGATGACCGGCACGCTGGAAGCGGCGTTCACCGCGTCCGGCCGCATCACGCTAGGCCCCCGCGAGCTCTACGGTCTGCCGCCCGAGCAACGGGGCCTGGGCATCCTGTTCCAGGACGACCTGCTGTTCCCGCATCTGTCGGTCGGTGGCAACCTGGCCTTCGCGCTGCCGACCGAGGTGAAGGGACGGGGCGAGCGCCGGCGCCGCATCGACGAGGCGCTGGCCCGTGCCGGCCTCGAAGGCTTTGCGGAGCGCGACCCCGCCACGCTCAGCGGCGGCCAGCGGGCCCGCGTGGCCTTGTTGCGCACGCTACTGGCCGAGCCCCGCGCGCTGCTGCTGGACGAGCCGTTCTCCAAACTCGACACCGCTTTGCGGGCGGACTTTCGGCAGCTCGTCTTCACACACGCCCGCGACCGCAGCCTGCCCACGGTGCTGGTTACCCACGACGAAGCCGATGCCGGCGCCGCAGGCGGCACCGTGCTGCGGCTGTAGCACCCGCCGCGGCCGCTGCCCGGCCCGCGCGCGGGCCGGCCTTCAGAAGCGAATGGTCAGGTCGATTCAGCCTTGCGGCATCACGCGCAGCATCTGCGCCTCGAGCTTTGTCCGCACCCAGCAGGATGACCAGCCCGAGCAGCAGCACCAGCACGCCGAAGCCGCGTTTCACGCGATCCATGTGCGCCAGCACCCAACCGCGCACGCGGCCAAAGCCCGCACGCGAAGCGTTGGCCGCCGCCACCAGCACCGTGGCGGCGCCCAGGCCGAAGACGCCCAGCACCAGCCTGCCACGCAAGGCGCCGCCCTCGGTTGCCATGATGGTCAGCGCGCTGGCCAGCATCGGCTCGGAGCACGGGCTCCACACCATGCCCAGCAGGCCGCCGGTAGCGAATGCATTGCCCAGGGAACCGGCGTCCAGGCGCGCCGACGCGTGGTCGGCCTTGCTGGCCGTCGGGGACATCAGCCGCGGGACGCGCTCGTTCGGTGCCGGCACCGGCATCACCAGGCCGAAGACGATCAACAGCGCTGCATCGGCAGTGCAGATGCGGTCGGGATCCGAGCCCAGCGCGTCGCATGCCAGGGCATAGTGTCTTTAAGCGCGCCGTGCACGTCGCCGGCGTGACCAACCGGCCACGCCGCCTACGCTGCGCCATGCGTTTTCCAATCACCTGCTGCAGGCTGGCTACGACATCCGCGCGGTGCAGGAGTGGCTTGGACACAGCGACGTGGCCACCACCATGACCTACACCCATGTGCTCAAGGTGGGCGGTGGCGGTGCGCAGCCCGGTGGACACTCTCGCTATGGAATGCTGCGGTCCAACTCGCGTTGGATACATGGCGCATCGACGAATCGGTGCTGGCCTTATTGCTGCTGGGCTTGCACGGTGGCGACCGCGTGTGGAAGTCAATCGATTGGGATGCCCTCGGCGGGCTTCATGAGCAGGGCCACATCTCAGGCCCCGTGGGCAAGGCCCAGTCCGTGCTGCAGCCGCCGGAGGGCGAGACCAAAGCGCCGTCACTGGTGCAGTCGATGTTCGGCAAGCTGGGTTGAGCGTCCGGCGCCAAAGCGCCAGAGCACCGATTCCTGAGCCGGTCCGGTGTCCGCCTGCCCGAATTGGAGGTCCGCAAACGGGCCTTCACTTGACGCTCGTAGGCTCGCGGCGGTCGACTGCAGCGGGTCGTCAGCCGCCAGCCGCTTCGGGGAAGCGAGCGGCGGCTTCCAGCCCTCGGCCTTTACAGCAGTTCCGTAGTCGCATCAACTCTGTCGCGGCCGTAGCATTACTTTGGCGCGAGTCGCACTTACTTTGGCGCCCCGCGGCGGCGATAGCACCCTCTGTAGGTTCTCATCGGGCGTGCAAAGACGATGGGTAAGCCATCAGCAACTTCTTCGTGGGTTCTGCGAAACAGTCACCTGCTCGCTCGCAAAACTGGTGCAAAGAACCTACTCCTCACGGGTACGCCCTCGACACACGTCGTTCCCCGTGGTGCCGCCGAAGCGCCCTCCACGGTGTACGGTCAGCGGCAGCTCTAGACTGATCTGAGACGTTGGCGTTCGGCGACTGAGAGGCAGCT
>JBJTVI010000209.1:0-2264 GCA_046081145.1 Rubrivivax sp. | reverse complement strand
CCTCTCGTTACCCCCCCCCCCCCCGCTCCGGGCCGAACACGCCGGCGTGTGGGCAGTGGACCTCCCCGGGCACGGCTTCACGTCGCCCGCGCCGGCCGAAATCGGTACGCTGCCCGGAATGGCCTCGGGCCTGCAGACCCTCATGCAGGCGCTGGGTGCCGCCCCGCATTGGCTGGTGGGCCATTCCGCAGGCGCCGCCATCGCGGTGCAGCTGGCCCTGCAGGAGCCTGTGGGCCTGCTCGGCATCGTGAGCCTCAACGGCGCGCTGTTGCCGCTGCAGGGCCCGCACTTCTCGTTCTTCTCGCCGCTGGCGCGCATGCTTGCGCTCCAGCCCCTGGTGCCGCGCGTCGTCGCCTGGCAGGCGGCCCATGCGGGCCTGGCCGAGCGGCTGCTGGCCTCCACCGGCTCGACGCTCGACGCGAAGGGGCAGGCGCTCTACCGCCGCCTCGTCTCCGACCCCGCGCACGTGCAGGGCGCGCTGGCCATGATGGCGCGCTGGGACCTGCCAGCCCTGCAGGCGCAGCTCGGCCGCCTGCGCGTGCCGCTGCACCTGCTGGCCGGCTCGCGCGACGCCACCGTGCCGCCAGCCGACGCGCGGCGCGTGCAAGCCCTCGTGCCCGGGGCAAGCCTGCAGGTGCTCGCCGGCCTGGGGCACCTCGCACACGAGGAACGGCCCGGCGAGGTGGCGCAAGCCATCCTGGCGCGGATGAGGGGCTGAACAGCCGGGGAAAGAGGAGCGGGCGCGCTCAGTGCCGCTGCTGCGGCAGGAAGCAACGCGCCACGGTGTGCGCCACCGCCTCGCGCTGCGCGCCATCGCCCCCGCGCAGCTCGGCCATCGCGCCGTGCATGAGCTTGGCCACCAGCCCGCGCGCGAGGGCGTCCATCACCTGGGCCGGGTCATCCCCGCGCGCCAGGAGCCGCCGTGCGCGCGCCAGTTCGTGCTCGCGCCAGGTATCGGCCTGCTCGTGGATGGCGCGGATGAGGGGCACGGTGTCGCGCTGGTGGAGCCACTGCGAGAAGCTGCGCACGCCCTCCTCCACGATGGCCTCGGCGCGCACCACCTCGGCCTGGCGCCGCTCGCCGGCCTTCTGGACGAGCTCGGAGAGGTCATCCACCGTGTAGAGGTAGACGTCGGGCAGGCGGGCCACCTCGGGCTCGACATCGCGCGGCACGGCCAGATCGACCACGAACATCGGGCGGCGACGCCGGGCCTTGAGCGCACGCTCCATCGCCCCCAGGCCGATGATCGGCAGCGAACTGGCGGTGCAGGTGACCACGACGTCGAAATCGTGCAGCCGCTCGGGCAGCTCCGACAGCGCCATCGGGGAGGCGCCGAAGCGCCGCGCCAGCGCCTCGCCGCGCTCGGCCGTGCGGTTGGCCACCGTCATCGAGCGTGGCTTGCGGCTGGCGAAGTGCGCCGCGCACAGCTCGATCATCTCGCCGGCCCCCACGAACAGCACCCGCGCCTGCTCGAGCGAGCCGAAGAGCTGCAGCGAGAGCCGGGCCGCAGCCGCTGCCATGCTCACGGAATGGGCACCGATCTCGGTGGCGCTGCGCACCTCCTTGGCCACGGCAAAGGAGCGCTGGAAGAGTTGATGCAGGGTGCTGCCCAGCGTCCCCGCCAGGCCCGCCTCGCGCACTGCGAGCTTCATCTGCCCCAGGATCTGCGGCTCGCCCAGCACCATCGACTCCAGGCCCGCGCTCACGCGGAAGGCATGCCGCGCCACCTCCTCGCCCTGCGCCACTCGCACGTGCGCGTCGACATCGCCGCGGGAGGCGCCACCCCTCTCGGCGAGCCACTCCAGGGCCGGAGCCACGGCGTCGGCCGGCGTGACCGGGCCCGAGGGGGCGACGTAGAGCTCGGTGCGGTTGCAGGTGGAAAGCAGCGTCACCTCGGGGGCGGCACGCTGCAGCCGGGCACGCAGCGACTGCAGCGCCTCGGGCAGCTGCGCAGGCGCAAAGGCAAAGCGCGCACGCAGGTCCAGCGGCGCGCTGTGGTGGTTCAGGCTCAGGGCGAGCAGGCTCATCGGGGCCCCGATCCTACTGCTGTCACGTTGGATTGACAATTGCGAATGTCGCGGTATCGTGACGTCTGGCTCCCCCGGATGAAGGGGTGAGCGCCCCGCCGCCAGCCGCAGGAGCAAGCCGATGCAGGCCATGGAAAGAATCGATCAGGCGCTCACGCGCGCCTTGGCCTCGGCCGAGGCGCCGGGCTGCCCCCCGCGCCTGGCGCAGGCCATGCGACACGCCGTCTTCCCGGGCGG
>JBJTVI010000208.1:0-3620 GCA_046081145.1 Rubrivivax sp. | reverse complement strand
CGGCGCAGTTGCCCGCGATCTGCAGCATCTGCGACCAGCCCTTGTCCCAGCCCTCGCCCTGCAGCAGCGTCTCCACCGTCAGGTGCGTCGTGCCCGAGCGCGAGGGCGAGCTCATGGCCAGGTGCCCGAAGTAGACGGGCTTGACGAGCTCGGCCCACTGCCTGGCCACCGGCAGCTTGTTGGCCGCCATGTAGCGGGTGTTGTACATGAGGCCGTAGCCGGCCAGGGCCTGCCCCAGGTACAGGCCCTGGGGGTCGTTGATGGGGTAGTTGCCGACCTTGGCCGGTGCAGCCTTGTTGGCCAGGTCCGCGACGTTGTCGAGCAGCTTCTGCCCGGCCAGCACCTCGAAGGCGTCGGGCGCGGAGGCCCAGAACACCTCGGGCCGCTGGCCCGCCGGCAGCTCGCGCACGTAGGCCATGCCCTGCACCGTGTTCTTGTTCAGGATCTCGATGCGGATGCCTGGGTGGGCGCGCTCGAAGGCGGCCTTGTAGGCCTGCGTGAGCTCGCGCGGAAAGGAGGTGACGACGGTGACGGTACCGGCCTGCGCCGACAGTGCGGCCAGCAGGGCGAGCGCGGCCAGCCCGGTTGCGGCCTTGCGCGGTGCGCCCGGGGGAGTGCGAGTAGAGGTCATGGTCGAGGCGGTGAGCGGGGATTCGAAGCGCCGCACCATAACCCGGAGCCGGCCCGGCGGGTATCGGGTCTACTCAGGCCCCGACCCGCCCGTCAGCCCGGTCAGCCCGGTCGCGCCGCCGCCTTCACCTTCAGGCGCCACGCATGCAGCCGCGGCTCGGTGTAGCCGCTGGGCTGCGCCATCCCCTTGAAGACGAGGTCGCTGGCGGCCTGGAAGGCAGCCGACTCCTGGAAGCGCCCGCCCATCGGCTGGTAGGCCGGGTCGCCTGCGTTCTGCGCATCGACCACCTTGGCCATGCGCCTGAGCGTGGCGCGCACCTGCGGCTTCGTCACCACGCCGTGGTGCAGCCAGTTGGCCATGTGCTGGCTGGAGATGCGCAGCGTGGCGCGGTCCTCCATCAGCCCGACATCGTGGATGTCGGGCACCTTCGAGCAGCCCACGCCCTGGTCGACCCAGCGCACGACATAACCGAGGATGCCTTGCGCGTTGTTGTCGAGCTCCTGCTGGATCTCCTGCGCGCTCCATTTCGCCTGCTTGACCACCGGCACCGTCAGCAGACCCTCCAGCAGCGCCTCGCGCTCGGCGCCGGCGTCCACCCGCTCGAGCTCGCGCTGCACCTTGGCCACCTCCACCTGGTGGTAATGCAAGGCGTGCAGCGTGGCAGCGGTGGGGCTGGGCACCCAGGCCGTGTTGGCGCCGGCGCGCGGGTGCGCGATCTTCTGCTGCAGCATCGCCGCCATCAGATCAGGCATGGCCCACATGCCCTTGCCGATCTGGGCGCGCCCGCGCAGCCCGCAAGACAGGCCCACGAGCACGTTGTTGCGCTCGTAGGCGGTGATCCACTCGCTCGTCTTCATGTCGCCCTTGCGGCGCATCGGGCCGGCGAGCATGGCGGTGTGCATCTCGTCGCCCGTGCGGTCGAGGAAGCCGGTGTTGATGAAGGCCACGCGGCTCGCGGCCGCAGCGATGCAGGCCTTGAGGTTCACCGAGGTGCGGCGCTCCTCGTCCATGATGCCGAGCTTGACGGTGCAGTCGGGCAGCCCCAGGAGCTTTTCCACGCGGGCGAAGAGCTCGGCGGCAAAGGCCACCTCGGTGGGCCCGTGCATCTTGGGCTTGACGATGTAGACCGATCCGCGGCGCGAATTGCGGATCGCGTCGGCCGGACCCTTCTTCAGGTCGTGCAGCGCGATCGTGGTCGTGATCACCGCATCCAGGATCCCCTCGGGGATCTCGCGTGCACCGTCGCCCCACAGGATGGCGGGGTTCGTCATCAGGTGGCCGACGTTGCGGATGAACATCAGCGAGCGCCCCGGCAGCGTCAGGGGCTGGCCGTCGGCGCCGGTGTAGGCGCGGTCGGCGTTCAGGCCACGCGTGAAGGTGGTGCCACCCTTGCTCACCTGCTCGGTGAGCGTGCCCTGCAGCAGGCCGAGCCAGTTGCCGTAGGCCTGGACCTTGTCCTGTGCATCGACCACCGCCACCGAGTCTTCCAGGTCGAGGATCGTCGTGAGCGCCGCCTCCACGACGAGATCGCTCACCCCGGCGGGGTCTGCCGAGCCGATCGGGGTCTTGCGGTCCAGGCGCAGATCCAGGTGCAGCCCGTGGTGCACGAGCAGCACCGAAGCCGGTGCGGCGGCAGAGCCCTGGTAGCCCACGAACTGCGCCGGCTTCTTCAGGCCCGCTTCGCGCCCGTTGGCCAGCCTCACGACCAGGCGCCCACCCTCGACGCGGTAGCCGGTGGAGCCCACATGCGAGCCCCCCGCCAGCGGGGCGCAGCGGTCCAGCACGTGGCGCGCGTACTCGATCACCTTCGCGCCGCGCCGCGGGTTGTAGGCGCCGCCACGCTCGCAGCCGTCGGCCTCGCTCAGGGCATCGGTGCCGTACAGCGCGTCGTAGAGCGACCCCCAGCGCGCATTGGCCGCGTTGAGCGCGTAGCGCGCGTTCGTGATGGGCACGACGAGCTGCGGGCCGGCCTGCACCGCGATCTCGCTGTCCACGCCGCGCGTCGTGACCTTGACCTGGGCGGGCTCGGGCACCAGGTAGCCGATCTTCTCCAGGAAGGTGCGGTAGGCGCGCTTGGCCCGGATCGGGCCGGGGTGCTGGCGGTGCCAGGCGTCGAGCGCGGCCTGGAGCCGGTCACGCTCAGCCAGCAGCGCGGCGTTGCGCGGGGCCAGCTCGTGCACGATCGCCGAGAAGCCCTGCCAGAAGGCCTCGGACGCGAGCCCCGTGCCTGGCAGCACGCGGTTGTCAACGAAGTCCTTGAGCTCGGTGGCCACTTGCAGGCCGTGGACAGAGGTGCGCGCGGTCATGGGAGATTTCTCGGGAAGGCAGAGGGAAGGTGAGGTTTTATTCGATACCTCGGCGACCAGTAATTCTCATTGACTTCAATGATTCATGCAGAAAACGCAAGAATCCCGATAATCTCAGCTCCATGGACAGGCTCAAGCAGCTCGAATCCTTTGTCGCCGTGGCGACCAAGGGCACGCTGACCGCCGCAGCGCTGGCGGAGGGTGTCGCGCCGGCCGTCATCGGGCGTCGCATCGACGCACTCGAGGAGCGGCTGGGCGTGAAGCTGCTCGTGCGCACGACGCGCCGCATCACGCTCACGCACGAGGGCGCGGCCTTCCTGGAGGACTGCCAGCGCGTGCTGGCCGACATGGCCGGTGCGGAGGCCGCCGTGAGCGCCGGGGGCGTGCGCGCCAGTGGCCACCTGCGCATCACCGCGCCGGCAGGCTTCGGGCGCCGCCACGTCGCCCCGCTCGTGCCGCTCTTTCTGGCCGAGCACCCGGAGGTCAGCGTCTCGCTGAATCTGTCGGATCGGATCGTGGACATCGTCAACGAGGGCTACGACTGCGCCATCCGCGTGGGAGACCTGCCCGATTCGAGCCTGGTGAGCGTGCGCCTGGCCGACAACCAGCGCCTGTGCGTGGCCGCCCCGGCGTATCTGGCCCGCGCGGGGCGGCCCGAACACCCCAGCGAGTTGGGCCGCCAC
>JBJTVI010000207.1:0-2553 GCA_046081145.1 Rubrivivax sp. | reverse complement strand
GTACGAAGCCAACCTGCAGCGCCGCCAGAGCCCGGGCCTGACGCAGACGGCGCAGGCCTCGGTGTCGTTTGCGCCCCTGCAGTCGATGTTCGGGATCGTCACGCCCAGCGGGCTGCACTTCGAGCGGCACCACCAGGGCTGGTGGGATGTGGACCCCTCCAAGCACCGCCTCATGGTCAACGGCTCGGACGCGACACTGGTGAAGACGCCCAAGGTCTTCACCATGGACGAGCTGATGCGGCTGCCTTGCGTGAGCCGCTTTCACTTCATCGAGTGCGGGGCCAACTCCGGCATGGAGTGGGGCAATGTCGCCGTACCCACCGTGCAGTACACGCACGGCATGATCAGCTGCAGCGAGTTCACGGGCGTGCCGCTGAAGGCGGTGCTCGACATGTGCGGGGTCGACTACAAGCGCGGCCGCTACGTGCTGGCCGAAGGGGCGGACGGCTCGTCGATGACGCGCACCGTGCCGATGGAGCTCGTGGAAAGCGGCCAGGTGCTGCTGGCCTACGGCCAGAACGGCGAGATGCTGCGCCCGGAAAACGGCTACCCCCTGCGCCTAGTGGTGCCAGGGGTGCAGGGGGTGAGCTGGGTGAAGTACCTGCGCCGCATCGAGGTGGGCGACCAGCCCTACGGCGCCAAGGACGAGGTGCTGCACTACGTCGACCTGATGCCCAGCGGCCTGCACCGCCAGTACTCCAGCATCCAGGAGTGCAAGAGCGTGGTGACCACCCCCTCGGGCGGGCAGCTGCTGCTCGACCGCGGCTACTACAACGTCAGCGGCCTGGCCTGGTCCGGGCGCGGCCGCATCAGGCGGGTGGACGTCTCGGTGGATGGCGGGGCCAACTGGCGCACGGCCCGCCTGGAATCCCCGGTGCTGTCCAAGTGCCTGACACGTTTCAACATCGACTGGGTGTGGGACGGCAAGCCCGCGCTGATCCAGAGCCGGGCCATCGACGAGACGGGCTACGTGCAGCCCACCTACCGGCAGTTGCGCGCGGTGCGCGGGTCCCGCTCGATCTATCACAACAACGCCATCCAGACGTGGCTCGTGCAGGAGAGCGGGGAGGTGAAGAATGTTCAGCTCTCCTGAGCGCCGCGCGATCGCACGCTGTGCGCGGCCTGCGCCGCGGGTGGTCTTTGCCCTGATGCTGGCCGGCTGGGTGTCGGGCACAGCGATGGCACAAGCCGCCGCGACTGCCACAGCCCCCGCCCGGGCGGCCGCGCAAGCGGCCCCCACCGCCGCTTCCTTTCCCGGGATCGGTCGGCCGGCCACCCCTGCCGAGATCGCCGCCTGGGACATCGACGTGCGGCCCGACTTCAAGGGCCTGCCCCCCGGCAGCGGCACGGTGTCCCGCGGCATGGAGGTATGGGAAGCCAAGTGCGCCTCCTGCCACGGCGTCTTCGGCGAGAGCAACGAGGTGTTCTCCCCGATCATCGGCGGCACCTCAAAGGACGACATCCGCACCGGCCGCGTCAAGCGCCTGACTGACGACTCCTTTCCCGGTCGCACGACGATGATGAAGCTCTCCAACGTCTCGACGCTGTGGGACTACGTCAACCGCGCCATGCCGTGGAACGCACCGAAGTCGCTGTCGACGACAGACGTGTACGCGGTGACGGCCTACATGCTCAACATGGCCGATGTGGTGCCGGAGAACTTCACGTTGTCGCACACCAACGTGGCCGATGTGCAGAAGCTGCTGCCCAACCGCAACGGCATGAGCACGGACCACGGCATGTGGCCCGGCCGCACGATGGGCAACGGTGGCAAGCCCGATGTGCGCAACGCCGCCTGCATGGCCAACTGCGCGACCGAGGCGAAGGTGGCCTCCTTCCTGCCCGACCACGCGCGCAACGCGCACGGCAACCTCGCCGAGCAGAACCGGCTGGTGGGGCCGCAGGTGGGTGCTGACACCACCCGCCCCGCCAACACGGCGCCGCTCACGACGGGACGCACGCCCGCTGCCGCGGCCACAACGGCCGTCGCAGCCGCCACGGCTGCAGGCACCAAGCCTGCCGCTGGCTCGACCGCCGCAGCCCCGGCCACCGGCCAGAACGCCGCGGCGATCGCCCTGTTCGGCAAGCACGGCTGCACCGCCTGCCACGCCGTGGACCGAAAGTTGCTCGGGCCCTCGATGGTGGAGGTGGCCCGCAAGTACGCCGCGCGAGCCGACCGGGCCGACTATCTCGCTGGCCGTATCGTGGGCGGCGGCGGCGGCGTCTGGGGTTCGATTCCGATGCCGGCGCAGTCGATTCCCAAGGCCGATTCCCAGGCGCTCGCACAATGGCTGGCCGGTGGTGCCGGCAGGTAGGACCCCTCAGGAAATGCGCCGAAATCAAGGCCCTTGCGCACACCCGGATTGGCCTCGACGGACAATGTCCGCACACGGGACAATACGACCGCTCGCGGGTGCCTGTGGCCCGCCCCCCTCACCCTCGATCACGACCGACAAGGAGTAGCGCATGAAGAACACCCGCCGCGAGATGCTCGCGCACAGCAGCGCCGTGTTGGGTCTGCTGGCTGCAGCTGGACTGCTGCCGGCTGTTGCC
>JBJTVI010000206.1:0-3238 GCA_046081145.1 Rubrivivax sp. | reverse complement strand
TGCGCAGCGAGTACGACGACCTGAGCGCCAAGCTGCGTGCGGCCGAAGAGCAGCGCCTGGGCCTGGAACGCAGCCTGGATCCTTTGCGCGAACGCATCCAGGCGCTGCAGTTGCAGGCGCAGGCGGCCCGACTGGGCGGAGCCCAGTACCTCGAGCAGCTCGAGGCGGCGCAGGTCGACCTCGCCGCCATCTAGGCCGGGATCGAGCAAGGCGGGGTCCGGGCGGCCGGGCTGCCCGCGGAAATCGAGCGGCTGCAGCGCGAGGTGGCCGCCCTGGGGCCGGTGAACCTGGCGGCGCTGCAGGAGCTCACGCAGGCGCGCGAGCGGAAGGGCTTCCTGGATGCCCAGCAGGCCGACCTGCGCGAGGCCATCACCACCCTGGAGAACGCCATCCGCCGCATCGACCTGGTGACGCGAGACCTCCTGCGCCAGACCTTCGACCAGGTCAACGAGCACTTCGGCCGGCTCTTCCCCACGCTGTTCGGCGGTGGCTCGGCTCGATTGGTGATGACGGGCGATGAGATCCTCGACGCCGGCGTGCAGGTGATGGCGCAGCCGCCAGGCAAGCGCAATTCCACGATCCACCTGCTCTCGGGCGGCGAGAAGGCGCTCACCGCGATCGCGCTGGTGTTCGCGATCTTCCACCTCAATCCGGCGCCCTTCTGCCTCCTCGACGAGGTGGACGCGCCGCTGGACGACGCCAACACGGAGCGCTATGCGCGCCTGGTCAACGAGATGAGCCAGGGCACGCAGTTCCTGTTCATCAGCCACAACCGCATCGCCATGGAGATGGCCGAGCAGCTCATCGGCGTGACGATGCAGGAGCAGGGCGTCTCGCGCATCGTGGCGGTCGACATGCAGGCTGCCGTCGGCCTGGCGGAGGCGGCCTGAGGCCGGCAGGGGGGCGGCAGTGACGATGACCGGCGCCTTGCTTGCACTGGCCGCGCTGGTCCTCGTGGCGCTGCTGGCCCACGGGTGGTGGAGCGTGCGCCGCGTTTCGCCCCGCCAGCCCGCCCCCGAGCTCGCTGCCGCACGGGTGGACCCTGAACTGGGCACCGAGCCGGCCACGGCGCCGCCCGAGGCTGCAGCCGAGGCCGCCAGCCCGGTTCCCCAGGCGGCAGTGGCGCTGCCTGTTGCACGGCAGGCGGCCTGCCTGGACGCGCTCGTCGACGCGCTCGTGCCGCTCACGGTGGAGGCCCCCGTGGCCGGGGAGCTGGCGCTGGCGCATCTGCCTGCCAGCCGTCGAGCCGGCAGCAAGCCCATGCACGTCGAGGGGCTCGAGGCCCAGGGCGGGCAGTGGGAGGTTCCGGGCCCCGGGCGGCTGTACACCGAGTTCCAGGCCGGGGTGCAGCTGGCCAATCGCGGCGGCGCGCTCAACGAGATCGAGTACTCCGAGTTCGTGCAGAAGGTGCAGGCTTTCGCCGAGGGCGTGGGCGCGATGGCCGACTTCCCCGACATGCTCGAGGTGGTGGCGCGCGCCCGCGAGCTCGACGAGTTCGCCTCGCCGCTGGATGCGCAGATCACGCTCACGCTACGCGCGCGCGCGGTGCCATGGTCGGTGGGCTTCGTCGTGCAGTGCGCGGCACGCCACGGTTTCGTGCCCGGCGTGCTGCCGGGCCGGCTCGTCGTCAGTGCGGCCGAGGAGGGTGCGCCGCCGGTGCTGGTCCTGGGCTTCGACCCCCAGGCCGCGTTGTCCGACGATCCGCAGGCGGCCGCCCTGCGTGAGGTGGTGCTGAGCCTGGACGTGCCCCAGACGGCTCGCGCGGCTGAGCCCTTTGCCCAGTGGTACCACGCGGGCACCGCGCTGGCTGCCGAGCTCGAGGCGTCGCCGGTGGACGACGCCGGGCGGCCCGTGACGCTGGGCGACTTCGATGCGATCTCCCAGCAGCTCGAGCAGCTGTACCGGATGCTCGAGTCGCGCGACCTCGCAGCCGGCAGCCCCGCGGCCCGGCGGCTGTTCAGCGGATGACCCCGCCCGCCCGCCCCGAGGCCAAGGCCGCCCATCGGGCGGCCGCATTGCGGGCATGGCTGCACCACCACGCCCACCTCTACTACGTGCTCGACCGGCCCGAAGTGCCTGATGCCGAGTACGACCGCGCCTTTCGCGAACTGCAGGCCCTGGAGGCCGAGCAGCCGCAGCTCGTCACGCCCGACTCCCCCACGCAGCGTGTCGGCGGGCGCGTGCTGGAGGGCTTCGCGCCGGCGCACCACGCCGTGCCGATGCTCAGCATCCGCACCGAGACCGACACCACCGAGGCAGGTGCGCTGGCCTTCGACGCACGCGTGCGCCGCGAGCTGGCCCTGGCCGAGACCGACCCGCCCCTGGCCTACTCGGCCGAGCTGAAGTTCGATGGCCTGGCCGTCAGCCTGCGCTACGAGGCGGGCGTGCTGGTGCAGGCGGCCACGCGCGGCGACGGCGAAACGGGCGAGGATGTGACTTCCAGCATCCGCACCATCGGCCAGGTGCCGCTGAGGTTGCGTGGCGAGCCGGCTTCGTGGCCGGCGCTGCTGGAGGTGCGTGGCGAGGTCTATATGCGCCGGGACGACTTCGAGCGCCTCAACGCACGCCAGCGCGAGGCGCTCGCCAAGACTTTCGTCAATCCTCGCAACGCGGCAGCCGGCGCGGTACGCCAGCTTGACCCGGCGGTGGCTGCCTCACGCCCCCTGAGCTTCTACGCCTACGGGCTCGGCCAGGTGCAGGGCTGGGAGCCTGCACCCACCCATTCGCGCACCCTCGACGCGCTGGCCGGCTGGGGACTGCCGGTGTGCGAGGACCGCGCCGTCGTGCTCGGCGCCGCGGGGCTGGCAGGCTTTCACCGCCGCATCGGTGAGCGGCGCGATGCCTTGCCCTTCGACATCGACGGGGTCGTCTACAAGGTCGATTCCCTGGAGCTGCAGCGCCGGCTGGGCTTCCTCACGCGCGAGCCACGGTGGGCCGTGGCCCACAAGTACCCGGCGCAGGAGCAGGCCACGCGCCTCAACGGCATCGAAGTGCAGGTGGGCCGCACCGGCAAGCTGACCCCGGTGGCCAAGCTCGAGCCGGTCTTCGTCGGCGGCACCACGGTCAGCAACGCCACGCTGCACAACCTCTTCGAGCTGCGGCGCAAGGGGGTTCGGGTGGGCGACACGGTGATCGTGCGCCGCGCCGGCGACGTCATCCCCGAGGTGGTGGGGCGCGTGCCGGGCGCGCGCGCGGCCTACGTGCCCAACTTCCGCATGCCGGCGCGCTGCCCCGTGTG
>JBJTVI010000205.1:0-4433 GCA_046081145.1 Rubrivivax sp. | reverse complement strand
AGCCCGAGCGCGCCCTTCTCCAGCATCAACCGCTCGCGCACGCCCAGGGGCTCCGCATGGACGAGCCCGGGCTCGCGCGAGGACGAGCCGTGCGCCTCCTCGCCCTCTCCGAAATCGAAGAGCCCGCCCTGCAGCGCGTGCGCTTCCTGGGTGTCGGCCCAGTCGAAGGCGAGCGACACGCTGGCCAGCAGGCAGGCGCGGTCGGGATGCAGCGCATCGAAGGCCCCGGCCTTGACGAGGGCCTCCACCACGCGCTTGTTGACGCGCTGGCGGTCCACCCGCGCGCAGAAGTCGAAGATGCTGCGAAAGGGCCCGCCCCCGCTGCCGCCCGAACCGTCGCGCGCGGCCACGATGGCCTCGATCGCGGCCTGCCCCGTGCCCTTCACCGCGCCCAGCCCGTAGCGCACGCGGCGATCGGCCACCGGCTCGAAGCGCCAGGTGCCGCGGTTGATGTCGGGGGGCTCGAAGGACACGCCGAAGAGCCGGGCGTCTGCCAGCAGCACCTTGAGCTTGTCGGTGTCGTCCATCTCCACCGTCATGTTGGCGGCGTAGAACTCCGCCGGGCAGTGCACCTTGAGCCAGCCCGTGTGATAGGCCAGCAGCGAGTAGGCCGCGGCGTGGCTCTTGTTGAAGCCGTAGCCAGCGAACTTCTCCATGAGGTCGAAGACCTCGTCGGCCTGGGCGGCCTCGATGCCCTGCGCCTGCGCGCCTTCCCGGAAGATGGTGCGCTGCTTGGCCATCTCCTCGGGCTTCTTCTTGCCCATGGCGCGGCGCAGCAGATCCGCGCCACCCAGGGTGTAGCCGCCCATCACCTGCGCGGCCTGCATCACCTGCTCCTGGTAGACGAAGATGCCGTAGGTCTCTGCCAGCACGGATTCGAGGAGCGGGTGCGGGTAGACGATCTCCTCGCGCCCGTGCTTGCGAGCACAGAAGCTCGGGATGTTCTCCATGGGGCCAGGCCGGAACATGGCGTTGAGCGCGATGAGATCCTCGATACGGCTCGGGCGTGCCTCGCGCAGCATGCGCTGCATGCCGCTTGATTCGAACTGGAACACCGCCTCGGTCAGGCCCTCGGAGAAGAGCTTGTAGACGCTTGCATCGTCCAGCGGCACATCCTCGAAGCGAAAGGCCTCGCGCCCCGGGCGGCGCGCGCGGATGAAATCCTTGGCGAGCTCCAGGATGGTGAGGGTGGCCAGGCCCAGGAAGTCGAACTTCACCAGCCCGATGGCCTCGACGTCGTCCTTGTCGTACTGGCTCACGGCCGAGTCGCTGCCGGGCTGCTGGTACAGCGGGCAGAAGTCCGTGATGCGGCCCGGGGCAATGAGCACGCCACCGGCGTGCATGCCCACGTTGCGCACGAGCCCTTCCATGCGCGTGGCCAGCGCGAGCAACTCGGCGACCTCCTCGTCGGCCGCCTCGCGCTGGCCGAGCTCGGGCGCCTCCTTGCGCGCGTACACCAGTCCGGCGTCGGGGTTGTCCGGGACGGGTGCGAGCGTCACCGTCTTGCCCGGCGGTGCCGGAATGAGCTTGGCCACGGAATCCACATGGCCATAGGCCATGCCGAGCACCCGCCCGACATCACGCAGCGCCGCCTTGGCCGCGAGCGACCCGAAGGTGGCGATCTGGCTCACCGCATCGCGCCCGTACTTGTCCTTGACGTAGTCGATGACGCGGTCGCGGTTGGACTGGCAGAAGTCGATTTCGAAATCTGGCATCGAGATCCGGTCGGGATTCAGGAAGCGCTCGAACAGCAGCTTGTAGTGCAGCGGGTCGAGGTCGGTGATGCCCATCGAATAGGCCACGAGCGAACCCGCGCCCGAGCCGCGGCCCGGGCCCACAGGGCAGCCGTTGGCGCGGGCCCAGTTGATGAAGTCCCCCACGATGAGGAAGTAGCCTGGGAACCCCATCTTCACGATGGTCTGGATCTCGAACTCCAGGCGCTCGAGGTAGACGCCCCGGCGGTGCTCGCGCAGCGCCGCGTCGGGGTAGAGCTGGGCAAGCCGCTGCTCGAGCCCCTGGAACGAGAGCTCGCGAAAGTACTCGGCGATCGGCGTGGCCGTGCCGTCGACGCGCACGGGCGTGGGAAAGTCGGGCAGCCGCGGCCGGCCCAGCACCAGCTGCAGGTTGCAGCGCCGCGCGATCTGCACCGAGTTGGCCAGCGCCGCCGGGATGTCGGCGAAGAGCGCCTCCATCTCGGCCTGGGCCTTGAGGTACTGATCCGGCACGAAGCGCTTGACGCGCCGCGGGTTGGACAAGGTGTCGCCCTCGGCGATGCAGACCCGCGCCTCGTGCGCCTCGAAGTCGTCAGCGTGCAGGAACTGCACAGGATGCGTGGCCACCACCGGCAGGCCGAGTTCGGCGGCCAGCTGCGCGGTGGCGCGCACCAGAGCCTCGTGCGAGGCACCGCCGGCGCGCTGGAGTTCGAGGTAGAAGCGCCCCGGGAACTGCGCGGCCAGCTGCTGCGCGGTGGCGCGCGCACGGGCGGCGTCGCCCCCCAGCAGCGCCGTCCCCACGGCCCCCTGATCGAAGCCCGAGAGCGCCACGAGGCCGTGGCCCCACGCATCGAACCACTCCCGGCGCACGCACGCCTGGCCGCGCTGCACCGGGCCGGTCCAGGCGCGCGAGAGCAGATCGCACAGGTTGAGGTAGCCCGTACCGTCCTGTGCCAGCACCAGCAGCCGGGTGGGCATCTTCTCCGCTCCCTCGGGCTGCACCCACAGATCCGCCCCGACGAGGGGCTTGACCCCGCGCTCGCGGCAGGCCTTGTAGAACTTCACCGCACCGAAGAGGTTGGCAAGGTCGGTGATCGCCAGCGCCGCCTGACGGTCGGCGCGCGCGGCGGCGGCTGCGTCTTCCACCCGCAGGGTGCCGTCGACGATGGAGAACTCGGTGTGGGTGCGCAGGTGAACGAAGGCCATCGGGCCATTCTAGACAGCGGGCCCCGCCTACAATCGCGCCTCGATGAAGAGCGTGTTGCCGAAGGCACTCGGCCTGCTGCTGCTCGCCACCGCGATCGTGGTGGCGATGTCCCGGGCCCCGGATCGCCCGGTCGAGACGCTCGTCTCCCGCTGGGGTGGGCCGCCGGGTGCGTTCGTGCAAGTCAAGGGCATGCCCGTGCACGTGCGCGACGTGGGGCCGCGCGACGATCCGGCACCGCTGGTGCTGGTGCACGGCACCGGCGCGAGCCTGCACACCTGGGAAGGCTGGGCGCAGGCCCTGCAGGAGCGCCGGCGTGTCATCACCTTCGACCTGCCGGGCTTCGGCCTGACGGGCCCCTTCGCAGGCGGCTACACGCGCGACGACTACCGCGGCGACACCTACGCCCGCTTCGTGCTCGACCTGCTCGATGCGCTGAAGGTGCCGCGTGCCGTGCTCGGGGGCAACTCGCTGGGCGGGGAGGTGGCCTGGCGCGCGGCCGTGATGGCCCCCGACCGGGTGGAGCGGCTGGTGCTCGTCGATGCCGTGGGCCCGGACTTCGTGCCCGAGTCGGTGCCGCCCGGATTCGTGATCGCGCGCACGCCGGTGCTCAACCTGCTCACCGAGCAACTGCTGCCGCGCCCGCTCGTGGCCAGCAGCCTGGCCAACGTCTACGGCGACCCCCGTCGCATCACCCCGGAACTCGTCGACCGCTACTTCGAGCTCACGCTGCGCGAGGGCAACCGCCGTGCCCTGGGCCTGCGCCTGCGCCAGTTCGTCCCGGGAGAGCATGCCGAGCGCATCGGCACGATTCGCCAGCCCACGCTGATCCTGTGGGGCGGCCGGGACCGGCTGATCCCCCCTTCGGTCGGGCAGGCCTTTCACGCGAGCATCCCGGGCAGCCGCCTCGTCGTCTTCGAGGAGCTGGGCCACGTGCCCCACGAGGAGGACCCGGCGCGCACGGTGCAGCCCGTGCGCGAATTCCTCGGGGCGCCGGGCGCGCCCCGCTGAGCCTGCCGCCCACCTGCACACGCCCCTGCGCATGAAACCCGACATCGAATCCCTGCGCGCCGAACTCAAAGCGCTCATGCACCGTCGCGATTCGGGTGAGCTCGACGAGGCGGGCTGGCTGGCCGCCCGCGCGCCGCTGGAGCGGCGGCTGGCCGACCTGATCGTGGCCGACGACGCGCTGCCGCGCCCCTCCCGGGGCCTGGTGGCCGGCGTCAGCGGATTCGTGCTCGTCGTGGCCGCCCTCGGCTACGCCCTCACCGGTGAGCCCCGCGCCCTGGATCCGGCAGCCCGCGCCGCCGCCCCGGCCGAAGGCGGCGCCGTGACGCGGGACCAGATCCTGGCCATGGTCGAGCGCCTGGCCGAGCGCATGACGCGCGAGCCGGGCGATGCCGAGGGCTGGACGATGCTGGGCCGCTCCTACCTCGTCCTGGAGCAGCCGCGCGAGGCCCAGGCGGCTTTCGAGCGTGCGCGGGCGCTGCGGCCTCGCGACCCCTCCGTGCTGGCCG
>JBJTVI010000204.1:0-3220 GCA_046081145.1 Rubrivivax sp. | reverse complement strand
GTGGTCGGCGGCGCGGTGCGCGACCTGCTCGTGGGCCGGCGCCCGAAGGATTTCGACGTCGCCACCGATGCCACCCCCGAGCAGGTGAAGGCGCTCTTTCGCCGGGCCTTCATCATCGGGCGGCGCTTTCGCATCGTGCACGTGGTCTTCGGGCGCGGGCGCGAGCATGAGGTGATCGAGGTCTCGACCTTCCGGGCGCTGCTCGACACCGAGGCGGCCGAGCAGGTGCAGGGCAACGAGAAGACCTCGCGCAGCGAGCTCGCCGGCAAGGCCCACGTGGTGGATGCCAGCGGCCGGGTGCTGCGCGACAACGTCTGGGGGCCGCAGGTGGAGGATGCGGCGCGGCGCGACTTCACCGTCAACGCCATGTACTACGAGCCCCTGCGGCAGACCCTGGTGGACTACCACGAAGGCCTGGCCGATGTGCGCGCGCGCGTGCTGCGCATGATCGGGGACCCCGCCACACGCTACCGCGAGGATCCCGTGCGCGTGATCCGGGCGGTGCGCTTTGCCGCCAAGCTCGGCTTCGCGCTCGATGCCCGCACGCAGGCGCCGATCCGCGAGATGGCGCCGCTGCTGGCCAACGTGCCGGCATCGCGGCTCTTCGACGAGATGATCAAGCTGCTGCAGACGGGGCACGCCCTGGCGAGCCTGGAGGAGTTGCGCCGCCAGGGCCTGGAGCGCGGCGTGTTCGCGGTGCTCGATGCCGCGCTCGTGCCCCTGGAGGGCGAGGCCGCCACGCGGCGCGATGCCTTCGTGCGGCTGGCGCTGGAGGACACCGACCGTCGCGTGGACGAGGGCCGCGCGGTGGCACCGAGCTTCCTCCTGGCCTGTCTGCTGTGGCACGAGGTGCAGCAGCGCTGGGCGGCGGCACGCGCGCAGGGCGAATCTCCTTTCCCGGCGCTGCAGCAGGCCATCGAGGCGGTGTTCGACGCCCGCATCGGCGACATCTCCGGGCGCGGGCGCATCGCCTCGGACATGCGCGAGATCTGGCAGATGCAGCCGCGCTTCGAGCGCCGAACGGGCGCCACGGCCGCCTCGCTGGTAGAGCAGCCGCGTTTTCGCGCCGGCTACGACTTCCTGCGGCTGCGGGCCGACGTGGGCGAGGTCAGCGCCGAGCTTGCCGACTGGTGGGAGGACTACTCGCTGGGCACCGAGGAGGAGCGCGAGGCGCTGCTGCAGGAGGCCAAATCCCGTGCAGCCCCGCGCCGGGCGCCGGCCCGTGGCGCAGAGCCTTCGGCCGCCACCCGGCCAGCTTCTGCGGCCCAAGCATCTGCCGACCCGGCTGCGGCCCGCCTGGTCGCGGATGCCGGGGAGGGGGGCGACGACACCGAGCCCGAAGACACGGGCGCGGGCGAGGGCGGCGCGCCGCGCAAGCGGCGGCGGCGGCGCCGCCGCGGTGGCCGCGGTGCAGGCGATTCGGGCTCCGGCGATTCCGGCTCGAGCCCGGGCGACGCAGCGGCTGGCGGCCCGTCCGGCGGCCCGGGCCGGGAGGGGCGCTGAATGTCGGCCACGCTCGTGCTGCAGGTGGTGGGGCTGCTCGTGCTGTCCAACCTCTTCATGACCTACGCCTGGTACGGGCACCTGCGCCAATTCGCGGCCTCGCCGTGGTGGGCGGCGGCCTTCGTCAGCTGGGGGATCGCGCTCTTCGAGTACCTGCTGCAGGTGCCGGCCAACCGCATCGGCTGGGCGGGCGGCTTCACCCTGGCGCAGCTCAAGGTGACGCAGGAGGTGATCACGCTGGCGGTGTTCGTGCCCTTTGCCGTGCTGTGGATGGGCCAGCCGCTGAAGCTCGACTACCTCTGGGCCGCGCTGTGCCTGGTGGGGGCGGTGTACTTCATCTTTCGCGCCTGAGCCCACCCCAGGGGCAGCACGGGTGTTCGTCGTGACACTTCGGTGACATGATCCAACGATCGGGTGCCTGCCTCCTGGCGCCCCGACGGACCCGCAAAGACTCATGTTCATCGGCAAGCTGCTGCCCCGCTCGCGGCGGTTCTACACCCTCTTCGAGGAGCATGGTGCGCGCATCGGCGCGGGCGCGCATGCCTTCCTGGCCCTGGTGGAGAACTACGCCGACGCGGCCCTGCGCGAGCAGCACGCCGCCGAGGTGGATGCGGCGGAGCGCTCGGCCGACCGCGTGACGCATGAGGTGGTGCGGCTGCTGCACCAGACGCTGCTCACGCCCATCGACCGGGGCCAGATCCTGGGGCTCATCAACGCCATGGACGACGTGCTCGACCTGGTGCAGGATGCCACCGAGACGCTGTCGCTCTACGACGTGCGCGCGATCCGGCCCGAGGTGGTGCAGCTGGCCAACATCAGCGTGCGCTGCTGCGAGCGCGTGCAGCATGCCGTCACGCTGCTGCCGCGCCTGGGCGAGGCCGACGTGGCGCGCGCGGCCATCAAGACCTGCGACGAGATCGACCGGCTCGAATCGGATGCCGACCGCGTCATGCGCGCGGCGATGAGCCAGCTCTTTCGCGAGGAGCCCGACGTGCGCGAGCTGATCAAGCTCAAGGCCATCTACGAGCTGCTCGAGTCGATCACCGACCGCTGCGAGGACGTGGCCAACCTGATCGAGGGGATCGTGCTGAAGAACCGCTGAGCGCGGCGCGCCGGGCTCAGCGCAGCGCGCCGGACGCGCCGAGCTGCCACTCGAAGAACTTCTGGCCGCCGAAGGCCACCGTGCCCATGAGCACGCCTGCGCCCAGAAGCAGCGCCACGATCACGCCCAGCACCGGCCCCCAGCCCGTGGCCTGCGCGGGCTCGCCCGGGTTGTGACGCGCCGCCCATTTTTCATCGGGCGTGAGGCCGTAGACGATGGCGCACAGCATCGCCTGCGCGATCATGAGCCCGAGCACCGGGATCAGCAGCCACGAGAGCGCGTCGTCCTGGCCGATCTCGCGCATGCGCAGCACGCCCAGGAGCCCCAGGCCGGTGGGCAGCGGGTGCAGCCACGCCAGGATGTCCCCCCAGCCGCGCAGGTAGAGCCGGTGCAGCCCGAGCGTGCCCCCCAGCACGGCGAGCCAGGTGGCGATCGTCTTGGAGCGGTGGTGCGGGCTTTCCATTAGCCGCACTATAATGCGCAGTTCTCGGCGACGGCCCCCCACTGCGCAAGCGGCCCGGAGGGGCGTATCTACGGCGCCGGCCCTCGGTGCGGGGCGCAAGGGCGCGGCTCGCACCAGTTTCGATTGTCGGCCCTGTGTGTCTCCAGGGTCCG
>JBJTVI010000203.1:0-3073 GCA_046081145.1 Rubrivivax sp. | reverse complement strand
CATGAGGCGGCCCTATACATGGCGCGCGCACTCGGCGTGCCGGCGGAGGATGCGCGCTGGCAGCCCCGGCGGCTGCCTGAGCCACCCCGGCCGCTGGTGCTGCCGGCGCAGCGCTGGCCTGCGGGGTGTGCGGGCGCGTTTCTCGAAGAGGGCTTCGCCTTCGACAACGAGGTGGGCGAGCACGAGGTGGCGCTCGAGGCTGGCGAGATCGACGCCCAGGTGCTGCGTTGGGCCGAGTACCTCCCCTTCGTCGAGGCAGGCGGCTACGAAGATGCTCGCTGGTGGAGCCCGGCCGGCTGGAGCTGGCTGCGCGGCCCTGCGCAGCGCTGGCGTGCGCTCGCCGCCGCAGGGGCGCCGGCGGCCGAGCCGCCTGCGCCCGGCCAAGAGAAGGGCGCCTTGCCGCGCTACCTGCGCCGGCGCGGGGCGCGCTGGCAGGTCTGGCGCGACGGACGTTGGCAGGCCCTCGTGCAGCAGCAGGCCGCCTGCCACCTGTCGTGGCACGAGGCGCAGGCCTGGTGCGCGTGGGCCGGCCGGCGCCTGCCCACCGAACACGAGTGGGAGCGCGCGGCGTGCACGCAGCCAGGGGTGTTCGCGTGGGGCGAGGTGTGGGAGTGGACGGCCAGTCCCTTCGCGCCCTACCCCGGCTTTGCGCCGCATCCCTACCGCGAGTACTCCGCACCCTGGTTCGACGGCCGCCCGGTGCTGCGCGGCGCCTCCTACCTCACGCAGCCGCGGCTGCGTCACGCGCGCTACCGCAACTTCTTTGGCGCCCATCGGCACGATGTGCCCGCGGGCTTTCGGACCTGCGCCGCTTGAGCGCTCGGTCTCAGCCCGAAGCCAGGAACACCCCGAACCAGCCGGCGTCGTCGCACCAGTGGCGCACGTGCGCAAAGCCGGCTGCGTGCAGCAGCGCCTCGAAGCGCGCCACCGTCCACTTGCAGGAGTTCTCCGTGTGGATGCGCTCGCCCGCGGCAAAGCGGCGCTGTGCCCCGCTCCACCTCACGCTCAGGCTGCGCCGCGCCTCCAGGTACATCTCGATAAGCGAGCGGGCCTCGTCGTAGACGGCCAGGTGTCGCCACTCGCGCAGCCGGAAGTCCGCCCCCAGCAGGCGGTTCAGGTGGTTGAGCAGGTTCAGGTTGAAGGCCGCCGTGATGCCCAGCGCGTCGTCGTAGGCGGCCTCCAGCACCTCCACCGGCTTGACCAGGTCCACCCCGATCAGCAGGGCCCCGCCAGCGGCCACCTCGCGCGCCTCGCGCAGCAGCCGCTGCGCCTCCTGCGGGTCGAAGTTGCCGATGCTCGAGCCCGGATAGAAGACGACAGCCGGGCCCTGAACCACCCCTTCGGGCAGCGACAGGCGCGCGGAGAAGTCCAGGCCGATGCCCGTCATGCGCATCGCCGGGAACTCGCGCTGCAGGCACTGCAGCGACTGGCGCAGGAACTCCACCGAGATGTCCACCGCCACGTAGTGGCTCGGCTGCAGCCGGCCGAAGAGCCGCGAAGCCTTGGCGCAGTTGCCCGCCCCCAGGTCCACAAGGGTAGGGGCCGGGCCCGTGGCCGCGAGCGTGGCTTGCGCGATGGCCTCGCCATGGCGCGTGAAGATCGTGGCCTCCGTGCGCGTGGGGTAGTACTCGGGCGTCTCGGTGATGGCGTCGAACAACCGCGAGCCCAGCGCATCGTAGAAGAACTTGGGCGAGACCCGTGCGGCCGGCGCGAGCAGACCCTGCGCGGCCTCGGCGGCCAGTGCCTGGTCGTCGAGCTGGTGCAGCTGCAGGAAGTCGGGCGTTCTCACGTCGGGCGGGCCGGGCAGGAGGGTGGCGCAAATCCGCGCAGCGCACTCTAGCAGCCGCCTCGCGCTAGAGTCCGGTGCGTTCGCATCGCGTGCCACCACTTCCAGGAGCCCTCCCATGATCAGCCTGTCTCCCTCCCGCACCCTGCGCGCGCTGCTGAGCTGCGCGCTCCTCGCCTTCGGCGCGCTGTCGCACGCGCAGCAGGTCTTTCGCGTCACCACCATCCCCGAGGAGGCGGCCACCGAGCAGGTGCGCAAGTTCACGCCGCTGGCGGCCTACCTGGAAAAGCGCCTGGGCATGAAGGTGGAGTTCACCCCGGTCACCGACTACCCGGCGGCCGTGGAGGCGCTGGTCAACAAGCGCGTCGACCTCGTGTGGTTCGGCGGCTTCACGCACGTGCAGGCGCAGCTGCGCTCGGGCGGCAAGATCGTGCCGATTGCGCAGCGCGAGGAGGACACTAAGTTCCAGTCGGTGTTCATCGCCAAGACTGACTCGGGCATCAAGCAGCTTGCCGACCTCAAGGGCAAGCAGGTGAGCTTCGGCTCGGCCAGCAGCACCTCGGGCCACCTGATGCCGCGGCACTTCCTGCTGCAGGCCAACCTCAACCCCGAGAAGGATTTCCGCCGCATCGCCTACAGCGGCGCGCACGACGCGACGATCGCCTCGGTGGTCAGCGGCCGCGTGGACGCCGCGGCGCTGGACATCACCGTGTGGCGCAAGTTCGTCTCCGAAAACAAGGTCGACACCAAGGCGGTGGACGTGTTCTACACCACACCCACCTTCTTCAACTACAACTGGTCGATGCACGCCGACACGCCCGCCGAGCTGCGCCAGCGTGTGCAGAAGGCGCTGCTCGACCTGGACAGCTCCACGCCCGAAGGCCGCGAGATCCTGCAGCTCAACCGCGCCACGCGCTACATCACGACCTCGCCCGAGAACTACAAGGGCCTGGAGTCGGCAGGCCGCAGCGCCGGTCTGATCTGAGCCGCCCTTGAAGATCGAGCTGCAGGGCCTGCAGGCGCGCCACCCGGCCGCCCGCGCCGGCGCGCCGGCGGCGCTGCGCGGCCTCACGCTGCAGGTGCAGCCGGCCGAGCAGGTGGCCGTGATCGGGCCGTCGGGCTCGGGCAAGACCACGCTGCTGGCGGCCATCGCCTGCGCGCTGGCGCCATCCGCGGGCACGCTGCAGCTCGACGGCCGCGACCCGTGGTCGCTGTCGCGCCGCGCCCTGCAGCGCCTGCGCGGCGAGCTCTTTCTCGCCCCGCAGGTGCCCCCGCTGCCGCCGCGCC
>JBJTVI010000202.1:0-3776 GCA_046081145.1 Rubrivivax sp. | reverse complement strand
GTGGCACCGGCTGCAGCGGTATCCATGCGGTGACCGTGCGGTCGCTGGCCAGCGGCCAGTAGTACTGGTCGGCGTGCGCCGGGGTGATGCCGCCCCCGGGTTCCTTGTAGAGCGACTGGTCGTGGTACGGGCGCACGCCATCCACCTCCAGCAGCTCGGCGGCGATGCGGCCCAGGCGCTGGCCCATCACGAAGCGGCCCACCAGCGGGCTCCGCTCCCACAGGTTCATCACCTGCAGGAAGGCGCGGTCGTAGGTGTTGCGCTCAGCCAGTGGCCGCTGCTCGGTGTTGAGCGCGATGGTCAGACGCGTGATCGCGGCGCCGAAGTGCGCCAGGGTCTCGGACGAGAGCACGTGCTTCAGCTTGATGAAGCCGTCGCGGCGGAACTGCGCGATCTGCGCGGCGTTGAGAGGGTAGGGTGTGTCCAAATCGACCATGGCGTGAATCGGCTCGGGGCGACCCCAGGGCCGCTGCTGTTGCCGATGCGCAGTGTGCGGGTCAGCCAGCGCGAGTGAGATCTCGCGCGCCAACCTCTGCTGACTGTTTTCTGACCCGATTCATGCACAATCGCAAACATGCGGGTCATCCAGGAGCATGTCACCCACCCGGACGCGGCCTTCCGGTTCCTGTCGCTGGAGCTGCCCACCTTCGGCGGGCCGCGCCACCGCCACGACGAGGTGGAGCTCACCTGGGTGGTGCGTGGACGCGGGGTGCGCGTGGTGGGCGACAGCACCGAGCCCTTCGAGGACGATGACCTCGTGCTGCTGGGCCCGCAGGTGCCGCACTTGTGGGCGGGCCAGGCCCCGGCAGGCGAGCCTCCCTTTCGCGCACGGGTGCTGCAGTTCCCGCTGGCGCTGCTGGCCAGCCCGTTGTGGCCGGAGTTGCGCCCGGCCCGGCCGTTGATGGAGCGGGCGCGGCGCGGCCTGCGCGTGACGGGCCAGGCGCACGCCCCGGTGGCCGTGGCGCTGCAGGCCATGGAAGCGGCCGACCCGCTGCAACGCCTGTCGCTCTTCGTGCTCGTGGTGCGCGCGCTGACGCTGCATGCCCGCTCGCTGCGGCCGCTGTCGGCGGCGGTGGTGCGCGGTCACTCCGCCGACGGTGGCAGCGGCCAGGCGCGCATCGACCGCGTCATCGGCTGGATCCATGCGCACCTGTCCGAGCCGCTGCGTGTGGAAGAGGCGGCGCGCGTGGCGCACATCACGCCGGCGGCCTTCAGCCGCTTCTTCAGGCGCGAGACCGGCAAGACCTGGTCGACCTACCTCAACGACCTGCGCTGCAGCGAGGCCGCCGTGCGGCTGCGCCAGGGCAGCCGCCCGGTGGCGACCATCGCCCACGAGTGCGGCTACCCCACGCTGAGCCACTTCAACCGCGCCTTTGCAGCGCGTTTCCACCTGACGCCTTCGCGTTACCGGCGCGGCTGAAGGGCAGCTCGGTGAAGCGGGTGTCGCTGGGTGCAGCAGGCACCTGAGCGCAGTGGCCTGAAGGGGCCCTGCACAGGCCCCTCAGGCCTGCGCCGGCAGCGCAGCCGCGCCTACGCGTGCCGCCCCGCGCTCGAACCCCGCGAACGCAAAGTCCACCTCGGGCGCAAGCCCGGTGACGATGCGCGCGATGCTCTTGCCCGAGCCGCAGGAGTGCGTCCAGCCCAGCGTACCGTGGCCGGTGTTGAGGAAGAGGTTGGGCAGCTTGCTGCGGCCGATGATGGGCACGTTGCTCGGCGTGGCCGGGCGCAGGCCGGTCCAGAACTGGGCCTGCGAGGCGTCGCCGGCGCCAGGGAAGAGTTCCTCCACGCGGCGCACGATGGCCTCGCAGCGCACGCGGTTGAGGTCGCGGTCGTAGCCGTTGAGCTCGGCCGTGCCGGCAATGCGCAGCCGGTTGCCCAGGCGCGAGAACACGAGCTTGTATTCGTCGTCGGTGAGCGACACCTGGTGCGCCATGCTCGCGTCCTTCACCGGCATCGTCACCGAGTAGCCCTTGGCCGGGTAGATCGGAAGGCGGATGCCCAGCTGCTGCGCGTACAGCGGCGAGAGGCTGCCCATTGCCAGCACGAAGGCGTCGGCGCGCAGGCGCTGGAAGCGGCCCTCGCTGTCGGTGGCCTCCACGTGGTCGATGGCGCCGCCCGCTTCGCGCAGGGCCGTCACGGTGTGGCTCATCAGGAACTGCACGCCGTCGGCGCGGCAGCGCTCCACGAGCTCGCGGGCGAAGCGGTTGGCGTCGCCTGACTCGTCCTCGGCGGTGTAGGTGGCGCCGGCCAGCTGCGGCCGGATGTGGGCCAGCGCCGGCTCCAGGCGTACGGCCTCGTCGGCGGAGATCACGCGGCGGTCGCAGCCGAGCTCGCGCATCTGCGCGGCCGGCGCCTCGGCGCCGTCGAACTCCTTCTGGCTCGTGTAGAAGTGCAGGATGCCCTGCGTGCGCTGGTCGTAGGCGATGCCGCGCTCCTCGCGCAGCGCCTGCAGCATCTGGCGGCTGTAGGTGCCCAGCCGCACGATCTGCTCGATGTTGTGCCGGGTGCGCCCGGGCGTGCACTCGCGCAGGAAGGCCAGGCCCCAGAGCCACTGGCGCATGTCGGCGCGTAACCGGAAGAGCAGCGGCGCATCTTCCTTGCCCAGCCACTTGAGCACCTTCAGCGGGGCGCTCGGGTTGGCCCACGGCTCGGCGTGGCTCACGGAGATCTGGCCGCCGTTGGCAAAGCTGGTCTCGGCGGCGGGGCTGGCCTGGCGGTCCACCACGGTCACGTCGTGGCCGAGCTGGCGCAGGTAGTAGGCCGAGGTCACGCCGAGCAGAACGGCGCCGAGAACGATCACCTTCTTCATGGTCACTCCTGGGGTTCGTGCGGCCTCAGGCCGGCTGGTGGGTGAGGAAACGCTCGGCCAGCAGCACCCAGTAGGCGCTGCCGGTGGCGACGTTGCCGTCGTGGAAGTCGTAGCCGGGGTTGTGCACCATGCACGCCCCGCAGGCGTGGCCGTCGCTGCCGTCCCCGTTGCCGATCAGCAGGTAGCTGCCGGGCACGCGCTCGAGCATGAAGGCAAAGTCTTCGCTGCCAGTCAGCGCCGGACCTTGCAGCGTCACGCGCTCCGGGCCGAGCAGCTCCAGGGCCACGCGGCGGGCGAACTCGGTTTCCTGGGGCGTGTTGACGAGCACGCTGTAGCCCTCGCGCCAGTCGATCCTGGCTTGCACGCCGAAGCTTTCTGCCTGGGCCGTCACGAGGCTGCGCAGGCGCTGCTGAAGCAAGGCGCGCACGCCGCGGTCGAGCGCACGCACCGAGAGCTCGAGGGTGGCGCTGGCCGGAATCACGTTGTTGGCCTTGCCCGCGTGGAGGGCGCCCACCGTCACGACCGCAGGCTGCTGGGGGTCGACGTTGCGCGAAACCAGCGTCTGCAGCGCCATCACGAGGCTGGCGGCGGCCACGATCGGGTCGGCCGCCCGGTGCGGCAGCGCGCCATGCCCGCCCACGCCGTGAAGCGTGATGGTGACGTAATCCGAGGAGGCCATCATCGGCCCCTCGCGCAGCACCAGGTTGCCCTGCGGCACCCCCGGCATGTTGTGCATGGCAAAGACGGCGTCGCACGGGAAGCGCTCGAACAGGCCATCGGCGATCATGCGCAGCGCCCCGCCGCCACCTTCCTCGGCCGGCTGGAAGATCAGGTGCAGCGTGCCGGCGAAGCGACCGCGCAACGCCAGATGCCGCGCCGCCGCCAGCAGCATCGCGGTGTGGCCGTCGTGGCCGCACGCGTGCATCACGCCCGGGTGCGCGCTGCTCCAGGGCAGGCCGGTGGCTTC
>JBJTVI010000201.1:0-3715 GCA_046081145.1 Rubrivivax sp. | reverse complement strand
CGGAACTTCTCGACGCGGCCGCCCAGGCTGTCCACGCTCTTTTGCGTGCCCGTGTAGAAGGGGTGCGACTCGCTGGTGCTCTCGAGCTTCATGAGCGGCAGCTCGCGGCCGTCGTCCATCTTGATCGTCTCCTTGGTCTGCAGGCACGAGCGCGTGACGAACTTGAAGCCGTTGGAGAGATCCACGAAGCACACTTCGCGGTAGCCGGGGTGGATGCCTTCTTTCATGGGAAACCTCGCGTGATGGTCGGGAGCCACGCGGCGATGTGCCGCGCACTTGCCTACTGCGTATGCAATCGCGGATTATAGCCCGCCTGCGCCTCAGCCTCCGCGGCGCATCATGTCGAAGAAGTCGTGGTTGTTCTTGCTCGCCTTCATCTTCTCGAGCATGAACTCCATCGCCTCGATCTCGTCCATCGGGTAGAGCAGCTTGCGCAGGATCCAGCTCTTTTGCAGGATCTCCGGCTTGAGCAGCAGTTCCTCGCGGCGTGTACCCGACTTGTTGATGAGGATCGAGGGGTAGACGCGCTTTTCGGCCATGCGGCGATCCAGGTGGATCTCGCAGTTGCCGGTGCCCTTGAACTCCTCGTAGATCACCTCGTCCATCTTCGAGCCGGTGTCGATCAGCGCGGTGCCGATGATGGTCAGCGAGCCGCCTTCCTCGACGTTGCGCGCCGCGCCGAAGAAGCGCTTGGGGCGCTGCAGCGCGTTGGCGTCCACGCCACCGGTGAGCACCTTGCCCGAGGAGGGGAGCACGTTGTTGTAGGCGCGGGCCAGGCGGGTGATGGAATCCAGCAGGATGATCACGTCCTTCTTGAGCTCCACCAGGCGCTTGGCGCGCTCGATCACCATCTCGGCCACCTGCACGTGGCGCGCGGCGGGCTCGTCGAAGGTGGAGCTGATGACCTCGCCGCGCACGGTGCGCTGCATCTCGGTCACTTCCTCGGGGCGCTCGTCCACGAGCAGCACCATCAGATGCGCGTCGGGGTAGTTGGCCATCAGCGCGTGCGCGATGTGCTGCATCATCATCGTCTTGCCCGTCTTGGGCTGCGCCACGAGCAGGGCGCGCTGGCCCTTGCCGATGGGGGCCACGAGATCGATGATGCGGCTGGTGATGTTCTCCTCGGCCTTGATCTCACGCTCGAGCCTGAACTGCTCCTTGGGGAACAGGGGCGTCAGGTTCTCGAACATGATCTTGTGCTTGTTCTCCTCGGGCGTGAGGCCGTTGACACGGTCCACCTTCACGAGCGCGAAGTAGCGCTCGCCGTCCTTGGGCACGCGCACCTCGCCTTCGACCATGTCGCCCGTGTGCAGGTTGAAGCGCCGCACCTGGCTGGGCGAGAGGTAGATGTCGTCGGTGCTCGCCATGTAGCTCGTGTCGGGCGAGCGCAGGAAGCCGAAGCCGTCGGGCAGCACCTCGAGCACGCCGTCGCCGAAGACCTGCTCGCCCGCCTTGGCGCGCTTCTTCATGATCGCGAACATCAGCTCCTGCTTGCGCAGGCGGCTCACGTTCTCGATCTCGAGTGCCTCGCCCATCTTGATGAGCTCGGAGACGTGCTGGGCCTTGAGTTCTGAAAGGTGCATCGAAGGTGTCCCTCGCGGTGGGGGCCGGTCCCGGGGTGTCAGGTGCGATCGGGGCGCGTGGAGCGAACGCCCGCGAGGGCGCCCGAAACGGGCCGCAATGCATGGGGGGGCCGGACCTCTTGTGCGGCGGCTCGGGCCGCCGGGTCCGTCGCGGGTGGCGGGGCGGGATGCCCCGGCAAGCCCGGCGACACACCTGGAGGGCGGCCGGCGATGCGTGCCAGCCAGCCCTGCAGGCGATGCAGGATTATAGGTGGCTGTCGATGAAGGCCGTCAACTGGGCCTTGGGCAGCGCGCCGACCTTGGTGGCGACGAGCTCGCCACCCTTGAAGAGCATGAGCGTGGGGATGCCGCGGATGCCGAGCTTGCCCGGCACGTCGGTGTTCTCGTCCACGTTCATCTTGGCCACCTGCAGCCGCTCGCCGTAGTCGCGCGCCACCTCGTCGAGGATCGGGGCGATCATCTTGCAGGGCCCGCACCATTCGGCCCAGTAATCCACCAGGACCGGCTTGCCGGACTGCAGGACGTCGCTCTCGAAGGAGGCGTCCGTGACGTGCTTGATCGAGTCGCTGCTCATGAGGGTTGCTTTCGGAATCGGCCGGCCGGGGCGGGCCTGTGCTGTAGGTGACGAGCCTGACCCCGGCACTGGTTGCCACGCTTAGGGCTGCTTGGTTCCCCACCTGACCCGGTTGGGCGCGCTTCCATGCGGGGAGGCCCGTCGAGAGTGATTGTAGGGGCGAGCCGAAGCCTCAGCGCAGCGCCAGCGCATCGCCCCCGAAGGCCAGCCCCAGCGGCTCGATCAGCAGCCGCTTGCGGCCGGCCTCGACACGGCCGGCCACCCAGGCGGGCACGCCCTGGGCCTGCGCCACCTCCACCGCGCGCGCAGCCTCGGCCTCTGGCACG
The DNA here is from genome assembly GCA_046081145.1 of Rubrivivax sp. GTDB lineage: Bacteria > Pseudomonadota > Gammaproteobacteria > Burkholderiales > Burkholderiaceae_C > Rubrivivax. Next base: position 1,232 of record JBJTVI010000201.1, on the reverse strand, counting down.
AAGAGCGCGAAGCCCGCGCCCATGTTGAGCGTGCCGTAGGCCTCCTCGTCGTCGAGCGCGGCGTGCTGCTGGATGAAGCGCAGCACCGGCGGCAGCGGCGGCAGGGTGTGGATGCGGTAGGCAAGATCCTTCGGGTGGCGCAGCAGCTTGCGCCAGCCGTGGCCGGTGATGTTGGCGCTGTAGTGCACGCGCACGCCGGCGCGGTGCAGGGCCTCGGTCACGGGCGGGTAGAGCAGGGTGGGGGCCAGCAGCGCCTCGCCGTACGAGAGGCCGGGCTCGACCGGGGTGAGCCACCCGTCGGGCAACCGTTCCACGAGCTTGCGCGCCAGGCTCAGCCCATTGGCATGGATGCCGCTGGAGCCCAGCAGCACGATGGCGTCCCCCGGGCCCAGGTCGTCGCCGAGACTGAGGCGGCTCTTGGGGTTGACCAGGCCCACGCAGCTGGCGGCCAGGTCGATCCGGCCGGGCTCGACGATGCCGGCCAGTGCGGGCGTCTCGCCACCGCCCCAGGCCGTGCTGCAGCGCTCGCACGCCGCGCGCCAGCCTCGCACCAGGGCCTGGGCACGCTCGGGGTCGTCGAACCACTGGCTGCCGCCGGCGGCCCCATAGGCCTGCACCCCCAGGGGCGCGGCGCCCCCCGTGACGAGGTCGTTCACGGCCATGGCGATCGTGTCCTGCGCGATCGCGTCATAGAAGGAGCGCCCCGTCAGGCGCTGCATCTCGTCGGCCACCAGGGCCTTGCTGCCCAGGCATTCGACGATGCTGGCCAGGTAGAAGGGGCCGAGGTCCACCACGTAGGCCGATTCCCCGCGCGAGGCCTCGACCTCGCTCAGGCCGTGCACAGCCAGCTGCGCCGCCGTGGCCGCCGCGGCGCGCTGCGCGGCCACCTTCAACGGGTCGATGCGCGCGTAGTCCACGCCGGCTTGTTCGTAGGTCAGCGGGGCGGGGGCGTCGGCTTCCATGGCGGCATTATCCGGCTCGTAGAATGCCCGGCGTGAGCACCCTCGTCCTGGCCCGCAAGTACCGCCCGCGCAACTTCGCGCAGATGGCCGGGCAGGAGCATGTGGTGCGGGCGCTGGGCAACGCGCTGCGCAGCGGCCGCCTGCACCACGCCTACCTCTTCACCGGCACGCGCGGCATCGGCAAGACCACCGTCAGCCGCATCCTCGCCAAGAGCCTGAACTGCACCGGCCCCGACGGCCGCGGCGGCGTCACCGCCACGCCCTGCGGCG
>JBJTVI010000200.1:0-6027 GCA_046081145.1 Rubrivivax sp. | reverse complement strand
GACATGACCCAGCAGCCGCGCGAGCGCGGCGAGAACGCGCCGGCCTTGGCGGCCCCGCTGCTGCGCGCGATCGAGGAGCGCATTGCGCACGGGCAGCAAAGCCTGCTGCTGCTGAACCGGCGCGGCTACGCGCCCGTGCTGCACTGCAGCGCCTGCAACTGGAAGAGCCAGTGCCCGCACTGCAGCGCCTGGCGGGTGTTTCACAAGATCGACCGCTCGCTGCGCTGCCACCACTGCGGCCTGGCCGAGCGCGTCCCGCGCGCCTGCCCGGATTGCGGCAACCTCGACCTCGCCCCCGTGGGCCGCGGCACGGAAAAGCTCGAGGAGCAGCTGCACGCGCTGCTGCCCGGGGCGCGGATCGCGCGCATCGATGCCGACACCACGCGCGCGGCCGGGGCGCTTCAGGCGCAGCTGGCTGCCGTGCACGCGGGCGAGGTGGACGTGCTCGTGGGCACGCAGATGGTCACCAAGGGGCACGACTTCCGGCGCATCACGCTGGTGGCCGCGGTGAACGCCGACGGCGCGCTCTTCTCGAGCGACTTTCGCGCCCCGGAGCGGCTCTTTGCGCTGCTCATGCAGGCTGCCGGGCGCGCCGGGCGCGATGCGGGTGCGGCGGCTGCCAGCCAGATGTGGGTGCAGACCTGGCACCCCACGCATCCGGTGTTCCAGGCGCTGCGCAGCTACGACTACGAGGCCTTCGCCCGGCGGCAGCTGGCCGAGCGCGAGTCCTCGGGGCTGCCGCCCTACGCCCACCTCGCGCTGGTGCGTGCGGAGGCACGCACCGTGCAGGCCGCCACGGCCTTCCTGCAGGCCGCTGCCGAGGCGGCTCGCGCGCTGCCCGGTGCCGAGCACGTGGCGGTCTACGCGCCCGTGCCGCCGCCGGTGGCCAAGGTGGCCGATGTCGAGCGCGTGCAGATGCTCGTGGAGTCGGCCTCGCGCGGCGTGCTGCAGCGCTGGCTGGCTGCCTGGCTGCCGCAGATCCACGCCCTGCGGTGCGCGCACCGCGGCGTGCTGCGCTGGGCGGGGGACGTGGACCCGCAGGCGATCTGAACCTCCGGCCAGCCCAGGGGCCGCGCGGCCGCGCCTGGGCGCGGCACCCGAAACGGGGGCGGCAACGGGCTCAGCCCACCGGCGTCACCCCCAGCAGCCATGCCGCGAGCGTGAAGCTCACGAAGGCGCCGCAGGTGCTGGCCAGGATGATGCGCGCCACGCGGCCGTTGTCCGCACCGAAGCGCTCGGCCAGCAGCGAGACGTTGCTCGCGCTGGGCAGCGCAGCGGTGAGCGTGAGCAGCAGCACCTGAAAGCCCGTGAGCGGGGCACCGAGCGCGCGCGCCGAGCCCGCCAGCGCGAGCACCAGCAGCGGGTGCACGAGCAGCTTGATCGCCGCCACCGGCAGGAAGAGCGCGGCGGGGGTGCGCGTGTGCGCGCTCTGGCCCGCACGCCACAGCACCGCCCCGATGGTGAAGAGCGCCACCGGCGTGGCCGATTCGGCAAGCATGCGCACGATCACCTCCGGCGGCCCGGACAGCCGAAAGCCCGACACCGAAGCGGCCGCGCCCAGCGCGATCGACCATGGCAGCGGGTTGCTCAGCGCACCGCGCATCGCCTTGAGCGCGGCCGCGCGAGCGCCCTGGCCCGAGGCGTCGTGGGCCTGCGCCAGCGCGATGCACAGCGAGCTCGTCACGAACATGTCGGCCAGCACCGTGCAGATCACCACCCCTGCGGCCTGCGGGCCCAGCAGCGCCACGAGCAGCGGCACACCCATGAAGCCCGAGTTCGGAAAGGCCGCCACCAGTGCCCCGAAGGCGGCGTCCTTCAGGTGCACGCGCTCGCCCAGCGTGACGGCCACGGTGAAGAACACGATGACGAGCGCGGCCAGCACGTACACCGCCAGCACCGCCGGGTTGAGCAACTCCAGCAGAGGCGTGTTCATGCCGAAGCGAAAGAGCATGCACGGCAGCGCGAAGTACAGCACGAAGGCGTTGAGCCCCGGGATGGCCGCCTCGGGCAGCACGCCCTGGCGCGCCGCCAGCCAGCCGCACAGCACCAGCGCGAAGAAGGGAACCGTGACCGAGAGGATGGCCTGCATGGAAGGGGCGATTGTCGCAAGCGCGCAGCCGCCCCGCCGGCCTCGCGCGACAATGCCGGTCGTTGTCGCAGGAGCTCCCGATGAACCCACCTTCCCGCGGTCCCGTGCGCCGAGTGCTCGGCGGCCTGTGGCGCTTCGTGGACGGCGCGCGCCGCCTCGTCTTCAACCTGCTGTTCCTGGCCATCATTGCCGCCCTGGTGGCCGCGGCCGTGGGCGGCGGCCCCAAGCGGGTGCAGGAGCGCAGCGTGCTCGTGCTCGACCTCAAGGGGCCGATCGTCGAGCAGACCCCGGGCGGTGCGCGCGACGCCGCGCTCAAGCGGCTGACGGGCGAGGAGGAGGGCCAGACGCGGCTGCGAGACGTCGTCGGCGCACTCGACTGGGCTGCGCGCGACGCCGCCATCGAGCGCGTGCTGCTGATGCTCGACGACTTCGAGGGTGCGGGGTTGCCCACGCTGCGCGAGGTGGCCGCCGCCGTGGAGCGCTTCAAGGCCTCGGGCAAGCAGGTGGTGGCCTGGGGCTCGTCCTACAGCCAGAGCCAGTACTACCTGGCCGCGCACGCCAGCGAGGTCTACCTGCACCCGATGGGCGCCATCGCGCTGCAGGGCTACGGGCGGCTGCGCAACTACTACCGCGACGCCTTCGATCGCCTGGGCGTGAACGCCAACGTCGTGCGCGTGGGGCGCTACAAGAACGCCGCCGAGCCCTACTTTGCCAACGCGCCCTCCAAGGAGACGCTCGAGTCCGAGGCCTACCTCTACGACGCGCTGTGGGGGCTGTATGCCTCGGGCGTGGAGCGCGCGCGCAAGCTCGAGCCCGGCAGCCTGGCGCGCAGCATCGACGCCCTGCCCGGCAGCCTGAAGGCCGTGGGCGGCAACCTGGGCAAGCTCGTGCTGCAGGAGCGCCTGGTCGATGCCCTGAAGACGCGCGACGAGCTGCGCGCGCTGCTCATCGAGCGCGGCGTGCGCGACGAGGCGAGCAAGACCTTCCGCCAGGTGGGCCTGGCCGAGTACCTGGCCCACGTGAAGCCGCCTGCCTCGGGCGATGCCGTGGGCGTCGTCGTGGCCGAGGGGGAGATCAGCGACGGCTTTGCCCCGCCCGGGCGCATCGGCGGGCGCTCCACCGCCGAGCTCATCCGCAAGGCGCGCGACGACGATCGCATCAAGGCGCTCGTGCTGCGCGTGGACTCCCCCGGGGGCAGCGCCTTCGGCTCGGAGCTCGTGCGCCGCGAGCTCGAGCTCACGCGCGCAGCGGGCAAGCCGGTGGTCGTCTCCATGGGCGACCTGGCCGCCTCGGGCGGGTACTGGATCGCGATGGCAGCCGATCAGGTGGTGGCCGATGCGGCCACCATCACTGGCTCGATCGGTGTCTTCGGCATGCTGCCCACCGCCCCTGCGCTCATGGACAAGCTCTCGGTGCGCACGGGCGGCCACGGCACCACGTGGCTGTCCAACGCCTACGATCCGCGCCGGCCGCTGGACCCGCGCTTCGTGCAGCTCGTCGAGGCCGGGATCGGCCACATCTACACCGACTTCCTGGCCCGCGTGGCCAGCGCGCGCAAGACCACCCCCGAGAAGGTCGACGAGGTGGCGCAGGGCCGCGTGTGGACGGGCCAGCAGGCACTCCAGCGCGGCCTGGTCGACCGGGTGGGCTCGATGCGCGAGGCCGTGCGCCAGGCCGCGGCGCTGGCCAAGCTCGGCGAGGAGCCGCCGTTGCGCTGGATCGAGCGCGAGCCCGGCCGGCTCCAGCAGATCGCCTCGCTGCTCGAGGCGCGCCTGGCCCAGGTCTTCGGCCAGGCCCTGGGCCAGGCCTGGGGGCAGGCGCTCGGGCGCGCCGCCGGGACGGCGGCCGATGCGCTGGGCCAGGGTGTGGGCGCCCAGCCCCTGACGCAGCCGCTGGCCCAGACCCTGGCGAGCGACCTCGGCTGGCTGCTCGAGGGCTCCGCTCAGGCGCCCGGGCGGGCCGTCTTTGCCCACTGCCTGTGCCGGGCCGAGCCCTGATTCGGGCCCGGCTGGCGTGAACTCCTGCACACGCAGGGCCTGAGCCGCGCGCGCCGGGCTCAGGTTCGGGGCCTCGCGCGCCGAAGATCCGGCGCTCGCGCCCGGGTTGGCCGGCCGCCCGCCCCTGCCCCTTCATGAGCGACCTCAACGCCCCCTCTTCCCACCACGAACCCGCCGGATCCGAGCCCTGCGCCCCTGCTGCGGCCGCGGTGCCCGAGGGCGCGCAGCCTACGCAGGCGCAGCCTGACCAGCCGGCCCAGGCCACCCAGGAGACGCAGGAGGCCCAGGAGGCCCAGGCCACGCAGGAAGCGCAGGAGCGCGAGGCGCGGCTGCGCTCGCTGCTGGGCCGCCTCTCGGCAAGCCCGGAGTTCCCGTCCCTGCGCGAATCGGTGCGTGCCATCCAGAAGGTGGCGCGCAACGAGCGCGCCCACCTTCGCGCCTTGTCCGACGAGATCCTGCAGGACCTCTCGCTGTCGGGCAAGCTGCTGCGTCTGGTCAACGCCGCCTTCTACCGCAGCGCCGGCGGCGCGGAGGTCGATTCCGTCTCGCGTGCGGTGGCGGTGATGGGGGTCGATGCGATCGGGCGGCTGGCCGCCTCGATGAAGCTCTTCGAGCGGCTGCCTCCCTCGATGCAGGGCACGCGCGTGCAGGCCGAGTTCGCGCGTGCGCTCCTGGCGGCGCTGGCCGCGCACGAGCTGCACCCCTCCATCAAGGAAGGCGAGACCGTGTACCTGGCCGGGCTGTTCCAGAACCTGGGCCGGATGCTCGTGTGGATGCACTTCCCGCACGAGGCGCAGCAGGTGGAGACGGCCGCCCGGCGCGAGCTCGAGCTCGAGAGCCCGCCCGATGAGGACGGCGCCGCGCGCCAGGCCCGGCGCGCTGCGCTGGAGGCGCGCCAGGCGACGCAGCGCCTGGGTCTGTCGTATCCGGAGATCGGCGTCGAGGTGGCCCGGCTGTGGGGGTGGCCGGCGACCATGCTGCGCGCGCTCCTGCCCCTGGCGCCCGAGGATTACCAGGGGCCCCGGCCCGGCGAGGACCGGGTGCGGCTCGTGGCCTCGCTGGCCAATCAGCTGGCCGATGTCGTGGCCGATACCGTGCCGCACGAACTCGAGGGCGCGCTCGTGGGCTTCCAGTTGCGCTGGAAGCACTTTCTGGGCGAGGACCCCAAGCCCTTCCAGGCCCTGCTGGGCCGGGTCGACAAGCAGTGGAGCGACCTGGCCGCCGTCACGCACGTGGCCGATGCAGGCGCCTCGGCGCGGCCACGCCCCGCGCGCCCGCCCGAGGCGCGCCCCGGGGCCAAGGGGTCGGCCGAGACGGCCTCCGCCCGGGCTGCTGCACCATCCTGGCCCGCCTTCGCGATGGCCGGCGTGCTGCGCCGGCAGCAGTCGCTGCCCGCTGCCGCGACGGCCGCCGGCACGCCCGCGCCGCCGCGCCGCAGCCCGCGCGGCAGCATCCTGCCCGAGGAGGCCAGCGCCGCGTTGGCGCGGGGCGCGCAGCGCCTGGCCCAATCGGTGGAGCAGGGCTGCACCGCGGCTGCCGCGCTCGGCCTGGTCACACAGGTGATGCTCGAGGCGCTGGGCGCGCAGCGGGTGGTGGTGTGCCTGCGCGAGCCCGGCAGCGGCTGGCTGCAGGGGCGGCTGGGCGAAGGCGCGGGGCTCCCGCGGCTGCTCACCCACTTCCGCATCGACCCCGGCAGCGCCCAGGACCTCTTCGGCCTGGCCTGCTCGCGCCTCATCGACACGGTCATCGACGACGCCACCAAGCCCGCCACCTGGCGCGGGCTGCCGCAGTGGTTTCGCATGCACCTGGGCGTGCGCTGCCTGATGCTGCTGCCCCTGAAGGGCGAGAAGGGCTGCATCGGCCTCATCTACGCCGATCACCCCGAGCCTGGTGGCCTGCCGGTGCAGGGCGAGCGGCTGGCGCAGGTGCAGGCGCTGCGCG
>JBJTVI010000199.1:0-2575 GCA_046081145.1 Rubrivivax sp. | reverse complement strand
GGCGAGGAGGCCACCGAGGTCGTCATGGCGGGCAAGGACGGCGACGCTGCGAAGCTGACCGCCGAGGTCGCCGACCTGTGGTTCCACACGATGATCGTGCTCGCCGCGCACGGGCTGCGCCCGGCCGACGTGCTGGCCGAACTGCGCCGGCGCGAGGGCCTGTCGGGGCTGGAGGAGTTTGCGGCACGCAAGGCGCAGCAGCGCGAGCAGGAGGACCGATGAGCGAAGCCTGGAACCCGCCCGGCCAACCGGCGCAGCAACGATCGCCCGAGGAGCTGCAGAGCCTGAAATCCGTGGCCACCGTCGTCTATGCGCTGCAGGCGCTGAGTTTCCTGTGGGGCGTCACGGCGGTGGTGGGCGTGATCATCAACTACGTCAAGCGCGAGGATGCGCGCGGCACCCTCTACGAGAGCCACTTCGACTGGCAGATCCGCAGCTTCTGGTGGGGCCTGGCTTGGCTCGTCGTGGGCATCGTGCTCGCGTTCCTGCTGGTGGGCTTCCTGGTGCTGTTCGTCGCCTGGATCTGGATGATCTACCGCGTCGTCAAGGGCTGGCTCAAGCTCATCGACGGCAAGCCCGTCTTCCCCTCCTGAGCCGGCGCGCCCATGCGGGCGCCGCGCACCCTCGGCCCTTTCACGCCCCCGCCCCAGCCACCATGCACGCCGACCCGAACTGCATCTTCTGCAAGATCGTCGCGGGACAGATCCCGTCGCGCAAGGCCTACGAGGACGACGAGTTGCTCGCCTTCCACGATATCCAGCCCTGGGCGCCCGTGCACCTGCTCATCATTCCCAAGCAGCACATCGCCACGCTGGCCGATGTGGGCCCCGGGCACGATGCGCTGCTCGGGCGCATGCTCGGCCTGGCGCCGCGGCTGATGCGCGAGCTCGGCGTGAGCAACGGCTTTCGCACCCAGATCAACACCGGCCCCGATGGTCGCCAGGAGGTCTATCACCTGCACATGCACGTGATGGGCGGGCCGCGGCCCTGGGCCCGGGGCTGAGCGTCAAGCGTGGTGCGTCGGGCGTGGTGGGTGGGGCGTGGTGCGTGGTGCGTGGGGCTTGACGCGCCGGGCCCGAGTTCCCTCGATTTCTGAGGGAATCGGCCGGGCCCGTCGCCAGCCGCGCCGGCTCACCTAGAATCTGGCCTCCCTGCATACAGGAGCGAGTCGATCATGGGATCTATCAGCATCTGGCATTGGCTGATCGTGCTGCTGGTGGTGGTGCTGATCTTCGGCACCAAGAAGCTCAAGAACATGGGCTCCGACCTCGGCGGGGCCGTCAAGGGCTTCAAGGACGGCGTCAAGGGTGGCGAGGCCTCTGCCGATGCCGCCGCGCCCGCGTCTGCCCAGGTGACGGCAGCCAAGGCGGCCGACCCGAACACGGTCGACGTCGAAGCCAAGACCAAGAGCTGAGCGCCGCCGGCGCCACGCTCCTGCACGAGCACCTCCTTTGCTCGATTTCGGCTTCGACAAGATCGCGCTGATCGGCGCGGTTGCCCTCATCGTCATCGGCCCCGAGAAACTGCCGAAGGTGGCGCGCACCATCGGGCACCTCGTGGGCAAGGCGCAGCGCTACGTGGCCGACGTGCGCGCCGAGGTGAATCGCTCCATCGAGCTCGACGAGCTCAAGAAGATGAAGACGCAGTTCGAGGACGCCGCACGCAACGTCGAGCAGACAGTGCAGCAGGAGGTGCAGCAGGCCTCCTCGTCCTTCGACACCGATTTGTCAAGCCTGGGCACGAGCAACTCCGAGCCCGCAGGCGCCGCCGCCACCGATGCCCTGGCGCCACCGCCGCCCGCCTACCGGCACCCGAAGAAGAACTGGCGCCTCAAGCGGGGGGCCACGCCCAAGTGGTACAAGCAGCGCCACGGCGTCCGTACCCACGCACAGTCCGGCGCGGCGCGCGTCGCCCGGTTCCGCCCGCGCCCCCGATGAGCGACAAGGACGCCCAGGAAGACGAGCTCGCCGGCACCGAGGCGCCCTTCGTCTCCCACCTGATCGAGCTGCGCGACCGCCTGATCCGCGCGCTGATCGCCGTGGTGGCGGGCTGCATCGCGCTGGCGATCTGGCCCGGCCCGGCCGGGCTCTACGACGTTCTCGCGCAGCCGCTGGTGGCGCACCTGCCACAGGGCACCAAGCTGATCGCCACCAACGTGATCTCGCCGATCCTGGTGCCGCTGAAGATCCTGCTGATGGGTGGCTTCCTGCTGGCGCTGCCGGTGGTGCTCTATCAGGTCTGGGCCTTCGTGGCGCCGGGCCTGTACTCGCACGAGAAGCGTCTCGTGCTGCCGCTGGTGATCACGAGCACCGCGCTCTTCGTCATCGGCGTGGCCTTCTGCTACTTCATCGTCATCCCGGCGATGTCGCAGTTCATCCAGGCCTTTGCGCCCACCGCCATCGCGGCGGCGCCGGACATCGAGCAGTACTTCGGCTTCGTGCTCACGCTCTTCCTCGTCTTCGGCATCGCCTTCGAGGTGCCGGTGGCCGTCATCGTGCTGGCGCGCATCGGGGTGGTGACGATCGAGCAGCTCAGGAAGTTCCGCGGCTATTTCATCGTCGCGGCCTTCGTCGTG
>JBJTVI010000198.1:0-3389 GCA_046081145.1 Rubrivivax sp. | reverse complement strand
TGGAGGGTGCGCGGGTCAACCCGGTATTTTGAGGGAATCGCGGCTCGGGCCGTCGGGAAGCCTTCTCAGAGCGATGCCCATGGCATCACGTCCACGCCGTCCCGGGTGTAGCGCCGGGATCCGCCGTAGACCAGCGCGGGGTGAACCGATGCGTAGCTGCCGCGCTCGCTGGCGTAACGTCTCCACTTGCTCAGGTTGGAGAACGCGTCCGGTGCGACGGTCGGCGCGGACTTGATCTCCACCGCCGCGATCGCACCGCCCCGCTCCAGGACCACATCCACCTCGGTACCGACGTTGTCCCGCCAGAAGTGCACAGGCTCGCGCAGGCCCGCGTTCATCCGGCTCTTGAGAAGTTCATTGACGACGAGGGTCTCGAAGAGGGCACCGCGCAATGGATGCGAGCGGACCTGTGCGGGGTCCTGAATGCCCATCAGCGAAGCGGCCAGCCCGACATCGCTCATGTACAGCTTGGGCATCTTCACCAGGCGCTTGCCAAAGTTCGCCGAGTGCGGCCGCACGAAGTGCACCAGGTAGCAGGCCTCCAGGACGGACAACCAGTGCCTGACCGTCTTGTCGGAGACGCCTGTGTCCGCAGCCAGCGACTGCATGTTGAGAAGCTGGCCGGTGCGCGCAGCCGTGAGCCGCAGGAAACGCTGGAAGGCGCTCAAGTCCTGTATCGCCGCGAGCTGGCGGGCATCGCGCTCGGCGTAGGTCAGAAGATAACTCTGCAGCCACTCGTGGGCGTCAACCTGGCGTGCGTGCACAGCCGGAAAGAAACCGCGCACCAGGCAGCTGTCCAGGTCGGGCGTGCTCCGCCGTGCTCCACGCAGCTCGGCCAGGGAAAAGGGCGGCAACTCCACCACTGCCGTGCGGCCCGCCAGGCTCTGGGAGACGCGCGACATCAGCCCCAGGTTCTGTGATCCCGTCAGCACGAAGAGCCCCATCCGGCCGTCGGCATCGACCACCGACTGGATCTGCGAGAAGAGCTCCGGAGCGTGCTGCGCCTCGTCGATCAGCGCGCCGTCGGGAAACTGTCGCAGGAAGTCCGATGGGGCCTGTCTTGCAAACTCCCTGTGAGACGGCACTTCGAGCGAAACATAGGGGTGCTCAGGCCACAACAGGCGCACGAGCGTGGTCTTTCCGGTTTGCCTCGCCCCGGTGAGCGTGACGACGGGAAAGCCCCGCATCAAGCGCAGCAGCCTGGCAGCAACGTCTCGGTGGATCACTTCTTTACAGATTCGGATTCAGACTCCGGGATTGTAAAGACTGGCTGCCACCACCTCCGGCGGCGCCTGCACGAGCTCGATCAGCACACCCTCCCCGCCCAGCGGAAACTCCTCGTTGCCCTTGGGGTGGATGAAGCAGATGTCGTGGCCGGCCGCCCCCTTGCGGATGCCGCCCGGGGCGAAGCGCACGCCCTGCTCGCTCATCCACTGCACGGCGAGCGGCAGGTCGTCCACCCACAGGCCCACGTGGTTCAGCGGCGTGGCGTGCACGGCCGGCTTCCTGTCGGGGTCCAGCGGCTGCATCAGGTCCACCTCCACCGCCGTGGGGCCGCTGCCCAGGGCGCAGATGTCCTCGTCGACGTTCTCGCGCTCGCTCACGAAAGTGCTCTTGACCTCCAGGCCGAAGACCTCCACCCACAGCCTGCGCAGGCGCTGCTTGTCGGGGCCGCCGATGGCGATCTGCTGGATGCCCAGGATGCGAAAGGGGCGCTGTGCGGCCATCGCGGGAGCCCTCCTTCAGGCAAAGCTCAGGATCGGCTGGTCCACGCTCAGGCTCTCGCCCCGCCTGGCCAGCAGCTCGCCCACCGTTGCGTCGGTCGCCGCCACGAGGATGTTCTCCATCTTCATGGCCTCGATCACGGCGAGCTTCTCGCCGGCCGAGACCTTCTGGCCAGGCTGCACCGCCACGTCCACCAGCAGGCCCGGCATGGGCGAGAGCAGGAACATGCTCAGGTCCGGCGGGGCCTTGTGCGGCATGAGCCGCAGCAGCTCGGCCGCGCGCGGCAGCAGCACGAGTGTCTCCACCTGCGTGCCGTTGTGCGACACGCGGATGCCCAAGGGGTTCTTGGCGCTGCCGCGCTCGACCTGCGCCGAGAAGGCGCGGCCGTTGCAGGTGCCTGTCATCAAGATCTCGCCGAGCTTGCTCGGGCTCTGGATGGCGAAGTGGCGGCCCTCGATCACCACATCGGCCTTGCCCGAGACCGGCTCGAACTCGTCGATGCGCACCGGGTGGTGCACATGCTGTCCGCCCGCGCCCAGCACCACCACGACGAGGTCGGGCAGCTGCTTGACCCCGTGGCCGGCGAGCTGACCGGTGATGCCCCCCGAGCGCTCGCGCGCCTTGCGCCGCACGAAGGCGGCCAGGGCCACGAGGAAGAGCGGGTCGTCGTGCGGGACGTCTTCCGCGCGAAAGCCACGCGGGAAGTGCTCGGCGATGAAGCCGGTGTTGAACTCGCCCGAGACGAACTTCGGGTGCGCCAGCAGCGCCGCCTGGAAGGGGATGTTGCTCGACACGCCACGGATGACGAAGGCGTTGAGTGCCTCGCGCATGCGCGCGATGGCGTCGTTGCGGTCGCGCCCGTGCACGATCAGCTTGGCGATCATCGAGTCGTAGTACATCGGGATCTCGCCGCCTTCGAACACGCCCGTGTCCACGCGCACGCCCCCGCCTTCGGGCTGGGGCTCGGCGGCGGCCATCGTCACGGCCGGCGGCTGGTAGCGCACGAGCCGCCCGGTGGAGGGCAGGAAGTTGCGAAACGGGTCCTCGGCGTTGATGCGGCACTCGATGGCCCAGCCGTTGCGCTTCACGTCGGCCTGCGTGAAGGCCAGCGCCTCGCCCGCGGCCACGCGGATCATCTGCTCCACCAGGTCCAGCCCCGTGATGCACTCCGTCACCGGGTGCTCCACCTGCAGCCGCGTGTTCATCTCGAGGAAGTAGAAGCCCTGGTCGCGCCCAACCACGAACTCCACCGTGCCGGCGCTCTGGTAGTGCACGGCGCGGGCGAGCGCCACCGCCTGCTCGCCCATGGCGCGGCGCGTCTCGTCGCTGATGAAGGGCGAAGGCGCCTCCTCGATCACCTTCTGGTGGCGGCGCTGGATCGAGCACTCGCGCTCGTTGAGGTAGAGCACGTTGCCGTGTGCGTCGCCTAGCACCTGGATCTCGATGTGGCGCGGGCTCTCGACGAACTTCTCGATGAAGACGCGGTCGTCACCGAAGCTGTTGCGCGCCTCGTTGCGGCACGAGGCAAAGCACTCGTGCGCTTCCTTGTCGTTGAAGGCCACGCGCAGGCCCTTTCCGCCGCCGCCGGCGCTGGCCTTAATCATCACAGGGTAGCCGATGCCGCGCGCAATCTCTACCGCGCGCTCGGGGCTGTCGATGGCGTC
>JBJTVI010000197.1:0-6645 GCA_046081145.1 Rubrivivax sp. | reverse complement strand
CGTCATCAACCACGCATCCGCAGACTGCAGCGCCGAAGTGCTGCCGGTCGACGCTGCGCGCCGAGTGGGCGCGGCGTTGCCGGCGTTGCCGGCGTTGCCGAATGAGGGTCAACCCTGGGATCGAGGCAGCAAATCGAGGCCAGAGCAGTGCCGGGGGAGCGGCGTGGCGCTCCGAATGGGCACCTCTGCCACGATCTTGCTGCCGCAGATGTCCCGTCGTGCTGGGTCGCGGCCGTGTCTTCGGGCCTTGCGGGGGCGTTTGAAATTCCTATGCGCTGCAGCTGCTGATCCCGGCAGCGGGCCTGTCGCATCAGATCGATTGGCGCGACGACAGCAACCACGCGCGGCGCACCTGGGTCTCGATCGCTCCTGACCTGGTGCATGGCGACCGACTGATCGCGTGGCTCGAGGCCGCCGCGCGGGCACGTGCACTCAGCCCCGCGGGGGCGCCCTCCCGGCCCTGAGCGCCCTGAGCGCGCCCGCGCAGCGACGGTGTGGGCCGCATAGCGTGCCGCCACCTCCGGCGACTCGGCTCGCTGCAGCACGTCGGCGGGCTGGCCCACGCGGGCCAGGATACCCGCCAGCACCTGCGGGCTCCCGGGGTCGACCTTGTCGAGAAACCAGGTGCGGAACACTTCCCGCACATACGGCTCGCACCAGCCTTCGGCTTCGGCCAGCGTGGCCACGTGGGAGGCGCGTGACTCCGGATCGGTCGGGTAAGGCGCGGGCCCTGCAAAGGGAATGCCGCCACGCGCGGCGCGCCGCTCGATGTCGCGCCACATGTAGCGCAGCTTGTCGGGCTTGCCGAGGAAGGGGCTGTTGTCCTGCTCACGCAGGATCGTGCGCAGGCTGAAGGGGCGCCAGTTCAGCCTCACCCCGGCTGCCGCGGCCAGCGCAGTCGCCCGGTGGACGGACAGGTAGGTGTAGGTGCTGCCGATGAAGAAGTAGAAGTCGAGGGTGGGCGGCATGGGTGCGTCCAAGCGGGTGCCGTGCGATGGCCAGCTCATGCTGAACATGATGGGTCTGCGCCCTGGCCGGCCAGCCACTCGTCGAGCTTGTCGAAGCTCCCGCCCCACCCGCCCGTCATGCTGGCCATGTGCCGGGAGAACATGACCAGCGCGGCCTCGGTGTACTCGATGGGCGTCCACGCAAGAAGGCGTTCGAAACCGGGTTGGGCAACCTGCTCGACGGCCCGCCCCCACGGCTGACGATGCCTCTGGCGAACGCACGACAGCGCGCTTGTGTCGGACTTGGATGTGGCGTTGTCGGGCGTCACCCATCCATCGCGCGCAACCACGACGTCGGAGTGGCTCCGATCACATGCGCGAACGCGCGACCGAAGGTGCTGCTGCGCGCATAGCCCACCTCCTGTGCCACCACCTTGGGCGGTCGGCCCTGCCGAAGAAGCCCCTGGGCCAGGCCGATGCGCCACCGGGTGAGGTACTCCATCGCGGGGACACCGACGACCTCGGCGAAACGTGCCGCGAAGCGCGACCTCGACATTCCCGCCGTGGCGGCGAGTGAAGCGAGTGACCAGTTTCGGGCCGGATCGTCGTGCATGGCAGTCAGCGCACGCGCAAGGCGCACATCCGCGAACCCGGCGACCACGCCGCCTTGCACCAAGCGGCGCTCGATCGCGTACCGCATGAGCTGAACGAACAACACCTCGGTCAGCCTGTCCAGCACCGTGGAGTGGCCACAGCGCCGCGCACCCGCTTCGGCGAAGAGAACCCCGAGCGTGGCATCCACGGCTGCCAACTCCGTCACGGGCACGCGCATCATGGGCGGCAAGCTGCCCAGCAACGGGTTCTCGTCGCCCGAGCCGAAATCGATGGCCGCACACAACAGCTCGGCGCCGTCCGCGCCAGCGACGAGCCGGTGCGACACAGCCCTGGGAAAGAAGACCACCGCAGGGTCACTCAGGCGGTGGGCCCGCCCGTCGCCATCGGTCAACTCGATGGCCCCGTGACGCAGCACGTGCAGGTGACCCAGGCCGGCGCGCCGCTCGAATGGACGAGCGCCACGAAGGGCACCGCCATGCAGGACGTGTGCACGCAAGCCAAAGCGGCTCAGCAACCCGGCAAGCCTGTCGACTCGGTCCTCCATGGGACGGAAAGTGTACGTTTCCGGACGCTCGATCACCACACGTTTCGCTTGCCCGTCTACATTGCCGGTCATCAGGCGCCAGACGCGCCGGACCTTGTTCGATTGCCCGCAGGAGCCTTGCCCATGCTGATGCCCCGACGTCCGGTCCCCGCACTGAGCGTGCCCACGCTCACCCACGGCCACTACCTGCTGTCCGGCGACACGCCGCAGAACTTCACGCTGGTCGTCTTCTACAGGGGGCTGCACTGCCCGATCTGCCTGAAGTACCTGCTCGAGCTGACGCGCCTGCAGCCGGAGTTCGAGAAGCGGGGCGTCAAGGTCATCGCCATCTCCAGCGACACCCGTGACCGCGCCGAGGCCTTGGCCGAGAAGCTTCACGCGCCCGACCTGCGCATCGGCCATGACCTGCCGCTGGCGGCGGCGCGCCAATGGGGCCTGTACATCAGCACATCGCGTGGCCAGACGTCCATCGGCATCGAGGAGCCGGCCCTGTTCGCCGAGCCGGGCGTCTTCATCGTCCGGCCCGACGGTACGCTCTACTACGGCGCGGTGCAGACCATGCCGTTCGCCAGACCGCACTTCGACGAATTGCTGGCCGCCATCGACTTTGCCCTGGCCAAGAACTACCCTGCACGCGGCGAGTACGCCGGCGAGTTGTGAAGACGGCACCGCGAGCGGTCCTCTTCGACACGGGCGGCACCGTGCTCGACTGGCACGCCTCGCTGGTCGACGAGTTGCGCAACCTCAGCGCAGAGCCTCTCGAAGCCGTCGACCCGAGCGCATTCGTCAATGAATGGCGGCGCCGGTCGATGCGGGCGATCGTGGGCCAGGTGCGACCCGACTTCGACATGGACGACGTGCACCTGCGCGCGCTCGACGAAACGGTCGCCCACTTCGGCATCCCGGCGCTGGACGCCAGCGCCCGGCATCAGCTCTGGCGCGGCTGGCATCGGCTGCGTGCCTGGCCGGACTTTCCCTCGGCGCTGGCGAGGCTCAGAGACAAGCTGCCTGTGGTCTCGTTCACGATGCTGCCGCTGCCCCTGGTGGTGGACGTGTCGAGACTCAACGGGCTGGGCTGGGATACCATCGTCTCGTGCCAGATGATCGGCGTCTACAAGCCCCACCGCGAGGCCTACGACACGGCACTGCGCTGGCTGGGCCTGCGCGCCGAGGACGCTCTGATGGTCGCCTGTCACAACTTCGACCTGAACGCCGCGCAGGATGCCGGCATGCGCACCGCATTCGTCCGCCGGCCGCTCGAGTGGGGCCCCCAAGGGCCACCCGATCCGCACCCCAATCGCACCTACGATCACGTGGTCGACGGATTCGACGAGCTCGTGACGGCGGTGCTGGTCTGCTGACCGCAGTCACTCGAGACAGGTGAAGAAACTCATGCTCGCCCTGTGCTCTCGGGCCATCAGCGTTTCGACCTGGAGCTGAACACGAGATCGGCGATGAACCCCAGGCTCTCGCCGCGCGTGTTGTCTGCGTCCGCACCGAGCGCGATGGCCACGAGCCGGGGGACGCTGGTGGTCTCGTCGCCAAAGGCCCTGACGAAATCCGCAGCCAGATCCCGCCCCACCGCCTGCCACGCCCCCACCTTCGTGCCGAGCGTGATGTAGCGAACCCGCCGGCTGTAGGCGTTGGGAACGACCGTGCCTTCGGGCCACGACGGATCCCAGACGTAGCACAGTGTCGCGGTGGGCAGGCTGCGGCCGGTTCGGCTTTCGGCCAGCCGCAGAAGCTGCCGCTCCACGAAAGGCACCGCGGACCTGGGCATGTCGAAGAGTGCGCAGACCTTCAGCGCCACATCGTCGCCCTCGCGGCTGCGCAGGTCGGGCGCGGCCAGCGCCTGGTCGACGCGCCAGCGCCAGGACAGCCACCCGGCCGGGACATCCTTCAGCGCATGCACCAGGTTGCCGTACGAGGCGGCCGCCTGCACGCGAAGCACGGTGCCGGTGTCGTGCTGCTCCAGAAGGAAGCGCGTGACGGGCAAGGTCTGGCCCGGGAGCCCGGCAAAGACCCACGGTGCGGGCGGCAAGGAACCGGGAGATCCCGCAAGGGGAGCAACGATCGGTGCGGCCGCCAGGCACGGCGCCAGTGCACCCATCCACGCCAGACACACGCACCAGCGAGCTGCCGTGGGCACGGCCGGGCGCCGCCTCCAGGCCGAGGCATTCACGCGCGCAGCACCGACAGCCACGCCTTCTGGTCGGCGCTGAGCGCCGCATCGGGCGTCAGCACGGCACTGGCCAGCGCCTGCCGGCTGTCGGGGTCAGGTTCGGGCAGAGGCGCACGCAGCACCTCGTCGAGGACCTGTCGCGCCAAGGACAAGGTCTGGCCGTAGCGCTCAAAGATCGCGCCCACGCTCACGTGCTGCGCCGGATCCTCCAGCCAGCTGTCGTAGTCCGTGACCAGCCCGACGGTGGCGTAGGCCATCTGCGCCTCGCGGGCGAGAAACACCTCCGGGACGTTCGTCATGCCCACCAGATGGCAGCCCAGCTGCCGCAGCAGGTGGCTCTCGGCCTGTGTGCCCAGGCGCGGACCTTCGACGCAGGCGTAGGTCAGTCCCCTGGCCAAAGGCGCACCCACTCGTTGCGCCGCCGCCTGGACGGCACCCACGAGCGCCGCGCTGACCGGGCGGGCCGTCGAGACATGTGCGGCCACCCCACCACCGAAGAACGATCGCTCGCGGCCGCCCCGCGTCCAGTCGACGTACTGCTCGGGCATCGCCAGCATGCCTGGCGCCACCTCGAGCACGAGGCTGCCCACCGCCGAGAACCCCAGCAGCATCGTGGCACCCGCTCGCTTGAGCGCGTAGACGTTGGCCCGGTAGTTCACCTCGTGCGGCAGCAGGCGATGGCCCGCGCCGTGGCGGGCAAGAAACAGGATTTCGTGGTCGTGGAGGCGGCCACGGACGATGTCCCCCGAAGGCATCCCGAAGGGCGTGGGGGCCGAGAGCCGCCCCACGGGTTGCAAACCCGGTAGGTCGTAGAGGCCCGTGCCTCCGATGATGGCGAGCATGTGATGCGTCCTTCCAGTTGAGGGGGGTGGCGTGCCGGGCTGGTCAGCCCACATCCCGCAGGGCATCCCGGCGATCGTAGGCCGGCCCCTGCGCGATGCGTTCGAAGTACGACAGGTGAGCATCGCTGCCAGGCGGCCAGTGGTGACAAAACCGGTCCAGCCAGGCATCGGCATCGAAGTCGACCCCGATCGCGTCGACATGGACACTGCCTCCTGCGGCGAGCAGTCCGAACCGACGCTCGCCGCCTTGGAACGGCGCCAAGGCCACGCGGGTCAGCAAGCCCGCCCGGTCGCCGTGGAAGTTGGGCATTCCGGTGGCGCCGTTGTTCAGCACCCATCGCGGCTCACCGCCGTGCGTGCCCCTCACGGCCTGGAAGACCGGCAAGCAGGTGTGAGTGCAGGCGAAGGCGTCGACGCCTGCCCGGTCCAACCACTGCGCCACCTGCTCACGGTGCGGCTCGTCGCGCAGATGCTCCTGCGCGAAACCCCAGCCGGCGAGCGAAGTCGCATCGCCGTGAACCAGCCCCAGGCGCAGCGGCCCGACATCGGCCCGCAGCCACATCGGCAGCGCTGCGAGCTCGGCCCGTTGCGGCGGCACTGCGGCGTGCCGCAGACGCCGAAGAATCCGGTTCGAGCGCTCGACCACGCCCTGGCCCACCCACTCGGGGTACGCGCAGCCACAGCCGGCGTCATCCATGCCGTCCTCGGACGCCAATTCCGTCTCGACGTTGCCGCGCAGCGCCTCGTGCGCGAGCACGGTGGCCTGCACACGAGCGAACACCTCCGGATCTGCGTCGAACCAGTGGAAGTCACCGTTGAACACCAGCCGCTTGCGGCCACGCTCGCGCTCGAAGAGCTCGAGCACGCGCTCGAGCGCCAGCTCGTTGCCATACAAGCCCCCCACCACGTACAGCACGTCCAGCGACTGCAGCTGCGGTGGCGCATCGGCGCGGAAGACCTCCGGCGCATAGCGGTAGTGCAGCGGGCAGCTACGGCCCGGTGATGTCGCGTGGGGTGAAGCGTCGCCTGCAGTCATGGGGTCTTCATCGGTCAACGGGGAGGGACACCGCGCGCGGCACCTCGAACTGGCGCAGGAAGCTCCGGTCGATGTGGTCCTTCCAGCGCCAGGCCCAGGCGCCTTCGGCGCCAAAGGGTCCGCGCGATGCGATGGCACGGCCGTCACCCGTGGCGAGCAAGGCGAGGAAGTGACGTTGCGGCCGGTGGGGCCTCAGGTCTGCCGCGCCTGCCGGGCCCCGCCATGCCGCCCGCAGGTTGCCCGCCAGCACCGGCCCCATGCGCACCGCATGCACGCCCGCCTTGGGCAGACCTTCGCCGGGCCAGCTGGCGCAGTCGCCTGAGGCAAACACCTCAGGATGCGTCACGGACCTCAGCTGCTCGTCGATGCGCACGAAGCCCTGATCGTCGACGGCCAGCGCGCCGCGTCGAGCGGGGTCGCGCTGCCATTCGTGGGCCTGGGCGCCGGTGGCCCAGAGCGCGACATCGCTGCTGCGGTCG